>JBDRUX010000011.1:0-35382 GCA_039801565.1 Caldifarciminota bacterium | reverse complement strand
ATCGCCTCGGTGAGAGTGTCTTCTTCGAAAATAACCGTTCCTTGACTAAGTTTCATACCTTTTCTCCTTTTAAGCTTATTATACTCATTTAAATTTCCACGACAATAGGGACACTACCAAACTTTACGATATAAATGTCACTGTAATCGCCGAAAGTGTTTAGCGGCAATTGCGGCATTGGGCAAGGACATTATCGGTGAAATGATTGCCCATAACCGCCCGGTCAGCGTGCGTTGCGATTTTTGCAGTCGTGAGTTTAAAATCTCAATAACCACTTTACGAAAAATATATAAGAGAATAGCTCTTTAATTACATTCCTCTTAGAAAGTTAGCTCTTAACTAGTGTGAAAGATACTTGAGGCACCGCTTCAAATTTTTGTTTCCTATCACCTCGTTAGCTATAATCTGGCACAAAGGCTGGCCTACGAATTCCCATCAGGTTTTTAACGAAGCAAATCACTTTAGCACTTCGACTTCATACCGTTCTTCGTTTCATTTAAATGATATCCGGGTAAGCCCGAAAACTAACCAATTTAAAAATTGTCGCACTGGTTTTAAGTAACGGAAATAATCCGTGATAAATTCTATCTGCTTCATCATAACGGATTGACTTAAAAGAATAATTCAATATACTGAATTGAAATGCCAATAACTGCGGTGGTTGGCACCCAGTGGGGTGACGAAGGTAAAGGCAGAATTGTTGATTTTCTTGCCCAAAATGCCGATATGGTGATTCGCTTCCAAGGTGGCAATAACGCTGGTCACACCGTTATTAATCAATTCGGAAAATTTCGTCTCCACTTGGTCCCCTGTGGGATATTTAATCCCAAGACAATTAATATCATCGGCACCGGTGTCGTAGTCAACCCTGAAGCAATCTGGCAAGAGATTTGTGAGCTGAAATCAGCCGGGGTAAAAATGGGAACCCTGCTCATTTCGGAAAGAGCCCAGGTTGTAATGCCTTATCATATCCTGTTTGACAAATTAGAAGAAGCGAGTTTGGGAAATAAAAAATTAGGAACCACACTACGAGGAATTGCCCCGGTTTATGCTGATAAAGCGGCAAGGGTCGGACTGCAGATGGCAGACCTCTTGGATAAAGAATACCTGATTGAAAGAATCGAGGCGGTCTTGGCAAAAAAAAATCTCATAATCCAGGCAGTCTATAATCAAAAACCATTGTCAGTTACCGAAATGATAGATTATGCCTACGATTATGGGCAGAAGTTAAAAGGTTATATTTGTGACATTATGCCAGTTGTCCAAAAAGCTTTGAAAGAAGACAAGAAGATTCTTTTGGAAGGTCAATTGGGAGTGATGCGCGACTTAGATTGGGGAATTTATCCGTATACGACATCTTCCAATCCGTTACCTGGATTTGCCAGTGTTGGTGCTGGAATACCACCTTATAAAATAAATGATATTTTAGGTGTGGTGAAGGCTTATAGCTCAAGTGTTGGTGGCGGACCATTCGTTACCGAACTGAAAGACGAAACTGGGAATTTGATTCGGGAGCGGGGTCAAGAATATGGCGCTGCTACCGGACGACCCAGAAGAGTCGGTTGGTTTGATGCGGTCGCGACTCGCTACGGTGTCCAATTGACCGGAGCAACCCGCTTGGCACTTTCCTTACTGGATGTCTTAGATGTTTTCCCGAAAATAAAGATTTGTGTTGGCTATCGAATCAATGGCAAAACAATTGATACAGTTCCGGTTACTCGACTTTTGAACCGCTGTGAGCCAGTCTATGAAGAAGTTGAAGGCTGGCAGACACCTATTTCTGAAATTAGAGATTTTAACGACCTGCCCAAACCGGCGCAGAATTATATTCAACGGCTCGAATCATTTTTAGGTGTCCCAATCGAAATCATCTCGGTTGGGCCAAAACGGGAACAGATAATTACCCGATAAGATTAAAAGCATCGTTGCCTTAAGCACCGAAATTGGGCGGGGACATCCGAATTACCTGGATAGTGTCGTTACAATTCTTTTGAGCCAATACCCGTCCCTAAAAGTTGAATACAAAAATATTTCTCAAATGACAAACAGTATGGGTAAGTTTGGCTGGCAAGTGATTAAAAGATTTTATCTCTTAGGTGGCTATGGTGGGCTTATTACAAAGTTTTACAATCAATTTCGGCAGAAGTTGTCAGTCCCTAATCCAATCTTTCTCAAATTATTGAGCCAAGGATTAAAGGTAGCGGTTTTAAATTGGCGAGCGTTATTTTTGGCTGAGCACCCCTTAGTGGCAAGGATTTTAGCCAACCGGGGTTTGAAAGTTTTTTATATTCATGGCGAAATTGCGGCACCGCGTGAATGCGCGATAAGCGATAATGTCACAATTTTTGTTCCCCTCAAATCAACCAAAAATCAATTCGTAAAATTTGGCGTTAAACCAGAAGCGATTGTCGTAACCGGGTTGGTAATCGAGCCCGAATTGTTAAGCGATGCGGAAAAGAATTTCAATTTGCGGCAGGCAAGGCTTAATTCTAATGAACCATTAACTGTTGCCTTTTTTATCTCCCAAGCCTATCCCCGACCGCATATCACAAAAATCTTTCTTGCCGTCGAATCCGTTGTAAAAGATGGAATGCGCGCAATTGTTTTTACTGGAACCAATCCGCAAAAAGCTGCCCTTTTACAAAAAAGAATTGAATTAATTAGAAAGCGTAACCATCAAATAAATCCCCAGAATATAATGGTTGTCCAGAGCAAGAACCGCCGGGAAGAGAATCGAAAGACCGCAGAATTGATGAAATGTATTGATGTAATCGTTGCGGCGTCGCACGAGCGAACCAATTGGGCGGTCGGTTTGGGAATTCCAATGTTTGTTCTTTTCCCTTTGATTGGCACTTATGCCCAACTGAATTACAGTTTTCTTGAAGAATGCGGCGTTGCTTTTCCTTTAAAGAATGAAGAAGCTGCCCAAAATTTAGGTGAGCAAATAATTAAATTGCAAAAAGACAAAATACTTTGGCAAGCAGCGGCAAAAGGGTTCGGCAGCTACGATAATATGGGGGCGCATTTCATTGCAAATTTTATCCATAACCTAAGAAATGACCCCAGCCATTAATTTAACAAAATATTAAACTACCCCCTCAGCCTTGTTAATTGGTGAAATTGCGTAAGATTTTTATCTTACATTTATTTCAATATATCTATTTTTAAGATTCAAAGATACAATGACTTAAGAATTTAATTAATATTAAATCTTAGATAAATTCTTGCTTTGCGATAAAAATTTTGCTTGACAAATTTTAAAATTTTTGTATAATAAAATCGTAAAAAGAGAGACCCCATGAGATACCTAAAAGTATCCAATGGCAAAAAACCAATTATAGGTAGTCTCGGGGTAATCGCTTTACTCTTAAAAGAAGGGAGGTGAATAAAAATGCGGAACAAGGGATTTACCCTAATCGAATTACTGGTGGTTATCTTGATTATCGGTATTCTATTGGCGTTAGTTATTCCGAACTTCGTGCTGTTCCAGGAAAGAGCAAGGAGAGCATCAGTAAAGAACAATATGCATATTGTTCAAACCGTGCTTGAGGCCTATGCAACCGACCACTATGGCAGTTATCCAGGCGATGATTATGTAGGTGATTGGGACCCCGAGGATGATACTCCAGCCAATCCAGCTACTTACTTCCCCGGCGGTGACCCGTTTGACCCCGAAGACCCAACCGTTGGGAAACCTGGTCAATTCCCGGTTAATCCCTATGACGGAAAGACTTATAATGACGATGATGCGTTAGATGTCGGTTTAATTTACGGTGAAGAGACCTTTGACCTCGGTGTCTGTGCCCAAACGAATAGCGAGGACGACGAGTGTCCATATTTGGACCTCACCGGCACAATTCCCGGCTCAATCCAGATCATTGTTGGCGAACATCCTGAAACCGGAGCATTCGTCGAATATGGTATTTGTGGCTACGGCAAGTCAATCGAACAGCCAATGTTTGAAGTTGACCCGATGGACCCGGATATCTTCATCTTCTTCGTGCTCCACAACTGATTCGATTGCATAAACTTAAAAGGGGACGAAATTCGTCCCCTTTTTTATTTATTCTTACAGACAAAAGTGGTCCCTGGCAGACCTCAATTTAAAGTATCAGGAGCAAATATAAACGGTGCCGGGAATAACTGATTACCTTTGAAAAAGACATCGAATTTATAATTCTCGCTTTTAAGAATCAGTGATTTTTTATAAATTAAGAAATGACCAGAGTTGGAATTTTAGATAATTATCCTCGTCTTTACTGCATTATTTGACGCCTCTTTAATTATTTCATGGGTGTATTGTTGAATAAAATCTAAGTAAACGGTTGATTCGGGATTTTGTTCAACTAAAGACCGTAGGGTAATTATTATTGCCTTCAAGCAAGTTTTAGTCTCATCACTTGAGGCCGGACGCAACCCAGCTTCGCTATTCTCTTGTTTTTCAATTATCTTATGAACACTGTCGGCTACAATTTGAACTTTGGGATTAGGAGAACGGTACTCGTAAAGAATTTTCTTCTCCGCGGTTTCAATTGTTTTTAATAGGTTTTCCAAGGCTTCTTTAACTTCCCGGTCTTTAAGGTCACCAAATCGGTTCTGGCGAACCAGAAGAATACTATATTCAATATTGTTCAGATAATCCGGAATAAGTTTACGAACTTTTTCAATCGGTTCAAAATTGCCAATTCGTTGAACTTGGTATTGACGCCCAACAATCAAATAAGTACAATCATCCGGACAAATAACGGTGCGGCGTCGACTTTTGCCACAACATAGCGAACAGATTTGAACATTCAAGACTGGACAGCTACGGACTCCTTTGCGCCGATTACAAAGTGGACATTTCATAAAGCAAATTTTCCAATTGATAACTGAACAAGGCTAATGTTAATGAATTACCCGAATCTTCGTCTTATTTGTTATCGTTCGTTTTTATTCGTAAATTAACGAAATGGGCGGAACAGGAGACGCAAGGGTCATAGGAACGGACCACCATTTCCAAAAGTAATTCAATTTCATTCTTATTTATCTCTCCAGTCTTAAGCAGATTTTCTGCTGCAACCTGGATATGACGCTCAATTGCATCTAAGTTCTGAGTGGTTGGAATTACAAAATTGGCATTGCGCACGTAACCCCGTGCCACTTCGTAATAATGATAAAGTGTCCCACGTGGTGCCTCGACCGCACCAGCCGCCTTGCCTGATTTCTTGGTTGGTTCTTTAATTTCTGGAGGGGTTGTTGTGAGCAATTTGTCAATCAGTTTGGGAATATCTTCCAGGCAGAATAAAATCTCAATCGCCCGGGCTTGATTGGCATATAAAGGATTCCGCACCCAAGTTAAACTATAGCACCGCTTAAAAGCCTCGGCGGCTTTGCCATGGAGTCGTTCGCCTAAAAGATTCATTCGTGCCAAAGGACCAACGATATAAGGTTTACCATTATAACGACACCGCTTGGCTGTTGAGTGGGCAACTACCCGCTCATTAGTTAATTTAAGATAATCGTCGACCGGTCTTTCTTCGCCATTCGAAATTAGAACCGAATCGCCCGTAAACCCATAAGTCTCGGTTAGTGGATTTAAACACATAAACATTAACCCTTCTTCCATCGAAGTCGGATAATGCAGATTTCGCATCAATTCCACTGTTTCAATGCCATCCGCTAATAACCGTTCTGCTTCGTTTTTAATTTCCAAGAGTTCGTTTCGACTTGGCCAGCGATAAAATCCACCAATATTGGGATTTTCGCCATGGGTATAACGGGCACTGGTTATCTCCATTATTCGGTTACCAAATTTTTTCAAACGCAAGCCGCGCAATACCTGGTCGGTGTATTTATCGGTCATTGCAATCGCATTGGGATAACCAAGATAATCGGGCAAAGCCAATAAAAAGATATGAAGTGAATGGGACTCAATCATTTCACCATAATGCATCAAATCACGTAACAACTTTGTAGCGATAGGTACTTTAATTTCAAATGCTCGTTCCAAGGCGGTAATGGAAGCAAGCCGATGGGATACCGAACATATGGCACAGATGCGTGGCACAATACTAACCGCCTCTTCGGGTGTTTTGCCCAAAACTAAAGTTTCAAAAAGGCGGGGTCCTTCCGGGATGTTAACTTTTACTTGTTTTACTTTCCTGCGTTCAATTTCGACTTCGATTCCGGCATGGCCTTCAATGCGGGCAACGTGTTTTACTTCAATTTTTGCCATTTACTTCCCTTTTCCTAATGTTTTTTTAATTGTCCCAGTATTGCAGCAAAACGCGTCCCGCCGAAAATCCGGAGTTTCCGCTCAATTGTCTCTAACGGAAATTTCTTGGATTTTAAAAGATTAATTTCTGAGGTCAAATTCTGTTCATCAGCGGGACCAAAACAGCCAACACATCCGGTATTATTGGAAGGACAACGGGCATTACAGCCAGCAGCGGTAATCGGACCGAGACATAGTTTGTCTTTTAAAAGCAAACATTCATTTTCGTGCCATTTGCATTCGGTGCAGACCGGAACCTTAGCCAGTGGTGGGTCAGCTGGCAAATCCCGTACCAGACGCGAATAGGTAAATAAAAATTGCTTGCCATCAATTGGACAACCAGGCTGATAATAATCAACTTTGACAAATGCGTCTAAAGGTTTTGATTCAAAAGCCTGAACAATTGTCGGACCGGTTTTACCGTAAACCCTCTGATAACGACTGGCAAAAGAGCTCTTACCAGTCTCCATTGCCTGTAAACCGCCATAGCAGGCACAAGTACCTAAGGCAACTAATTTTTTGGTACGGCTTCGTAAATCAAGAAGAAATTCTTGTTGATCTTTAGTAGTTACTGAACCGTCAATAAAGGCAATGTCAAGATTCTTTTCGATATTACCACGGTTTGCCATTAAGAATGAGACCACTTCACCCGCAGCAAAAATATCTAATAAATCGTCTTCGCAGTTTAGAATGGTCAAAAGGCAACCCGAACAGCCTGAAAAATTATAAAAACCAACCAAAGGTTTTGAAGTAATCTCAGTATTTTCTCTCATATTAAATCCTTCATATGAATAACATCCCAATAGGAAAATACCGGTCCGTCCAAGCAAGTGTAGATTGAACCGATGGCACAATGGCCACATTTACCAATTCCACACTTCATTCTTCGTTCCAAGGTCATTAAGATTTGATGTTTTGGTATATTTAATTTTAGAAGTTCATTGATAACAAATTTATACATCACCGGTGGTCCGCAAACCAGAGCATAAGTATTTTCCGCATCAATCTTTTTCAATTTTTTAAAAAGTGATGTAACGAGACCAATCTCACCGGGCCATTTGCCGTCCGGGTCTCTTTCGACGGCTAAAAGGCAGTTTAAATCGTCTCTTTCTCGTAATTCAAGAAATTCCCGTAAGAAAAGCATCTCGTCGGGTTTTCGACCACCATACATAAAAGTAACCTGACCATAACGGTCACGATTGTCTAAGATGTACAATAGAAGCGAGCGTAACGGAACCGCCCCTAAACCACCGACTACAATAACGACATCATGTTTTTCAATCTTCGCAATTGGGAAACCGTTGCCATAAGGACCGCGCACACCGATTACCGCATTTTCTTTCAGTTTAAATAGTTCATTAGTCAAAACTCCGGTGCGCCGGATACCGAATTCGAGTAGCCCGGGTCGCGATGGACTGGAACTGATGGAAAACGGGGCTTCACCAACACCTGGAATCGAAATCATCATAAATTGACCGGGTAGATATTGCATTGCTAAGGCGCGCTCCATCGCCAGGGCACGCACCTGAAAAAACCGGACATCTTTAATTAAATCATAGCGTCGGACAATTCGCATCGGTTCGGGTAGATAATAATTTTCGCTCATTTCACCTCAATTTTGGAAGATTTTTCTGCCCCACGTAGGGCATTCGCAACAGTTTTAACATTAATATCAACCACGCAAGTATCAATACAGCGTCCACAGCCGACACAAGCCGGACGACCGAACTCGGTAATAAATGCCTTTAATTTATGGGTATACCAGAGTCGAACCCTTGAAGCCCGACTTTCTCGAAAATTATGCCCCCCGGCAACTAAAGCGAATTCTTTAAACATACAAGAGTCCCAATAACGTTCCCGAAAACCTTGAAAGACTGCTGGGTTCATCCGGTCAATAATATTGTAACAAGGACAGGTTGGACAGACCATACTGCAAGCACCGCAAGAAAGACACCTTTCACCTAACTCCTGCCAAATCGGTAAATCGTAAGATAATTCCATAATATCCGGCATACCGGTCATATCAATTTCTAATTTATACTGGGCATCCCGCCAGTTGCGCCATTTTATATACTTATCGAGGTCGGATTTTTTAATATTCTCGTCGAATAGGTCAAGCCTTAAGCGAATCAAATCATCGCCTAAACTTGAACCAACCCAAACTAAATATTCGTCTTCGTTCGCTCCTAAATCGTTAAATGCTAAATCGAAACCGGCTTCAACGAAATGGGTATTAGTTGATTTGGCAAAACACTTATCATCCGGCACGCAAGATAAACCAAGGATAGCAGTTTTCCGACGCCGTTCGGTATAATAAATATCCGGAAGCCGTTCGGTAAACAGCTTATCTAAAATCATAATGCCGTGGATTTCGCAAGGGTGAACGCCAAAGATAACACAAGGTTGAATATTTTCTAACTCGGCATAATAACCTTTATCATCGAACGAAAAGGTGTTAAATCGAGGTGGAATAAGAAACTTTTTAGCTGGGACGATAGTTCGAAGCATCGAGAGGTCAAGTCGATCGAGGTCATCTAACCGGTCGTAAATAAATTTATCACCCTTTTTTACTGGACCAAAGACTTCGCCGTATTTGCGTAGCGAATTTAAATAGTCTTTTAAATACCGTTTTTGTAGTTTTAATGCTTTCAAGTTCGTGCATTTTAAATAAAAATTTTTCAAAGTCAATCTTTTTTTTCTTGACAAAGTTTTACCAAAATACTATAATTTAGCGAGCCGAAAATGGGTTACATCTTAGACCAACCGATTGATTTATCTTTCAATCCTTCCGATTTACCACTATTCCAGCAGCGACTAAAACCAAATGGCTTAAATGGTAGGAGTAATGATGCGAGGGCCTTTCGCATTAGAAGTCTCTCGGATTGATATTCTGATTGTGCCGAACCGGCCGGGAGTTTATGGAATTTCTAATACACCGAATAGACCAACTTATGTTGCCCGTTCCGATACCGATTTGAATCTTGCTTTGAAACGATGGGTTGGTAAGTATAAATACTTTTGGTTCGAATATGCCCTTTCCCCAAAGGAAGCCTACCTGCTCGAATGTCAGGCATTTCACAAAAATGCCGATAAGGGTTTAGAGAATGAATTACATCCCGGTCCGCCCGAAAACATTAAATTGAAATGTCCGGTTTGCGGAGAACAATAGGTTTTATCTGAATATATCTTTAATTGCCCCCAAAGAGCCTAAAATTCCCGAGGTTTCGATAGGCAAAAATACTTTGTTAGCCGGACCGCTGGCGATTTTTTCTAATGACTGCAGATATTTGATTGCGATTAGATACTTAGTGGCATTATCTTCTCCAACCACTGCTTTAATTTTTTCGACCGCTTGGGCTTCGGCTTCGGTTAATTTGAGTAGAGCTTCGGCTCTACCTTCAGCCTCTAAGATTGACTTCTGTTTAGTCCCTTCGGCCCAGAGTATCGCCGCTTCGCGTTCCCCTTCGGCGGCAAGGATGCTTGCCTGTTTTTTACCTTCGGCTTCTAAGACCGAAGCGCGACGGTCGCGTTCCGCACGCATCTGACGCTCCATTGTAATCTTAACTTCTGGTGGTGGCTCGATATTTTGTATTTCGACTCTGGTCACCGTTACTCCCCAATTAGCAGTCGTTTCATCTAACACGCGCCGCAGTTTATTATTTATTATCTCCCGCGAAGCCAAGGTCTGGTCTAAATCCATCTCACCAATAATATTTCGCAGTGTTGTCTGAACCAGCATTTCAATGGCATAGGGCAAGTTAGCAATCTCATAAGTGGCACGGACCGGGTCAGTAATACGATAATAAAAAACCGAATCAATATCAATCGTCACATTATCTTTTGTGATTACCGTCTGTTTCGGAAAATCTAAAATCTGCTCTCGCAAATCAATTCGGTCAACCAAGGTAGTTATTGTAAATGACTTGCCTTCAGCATCAGTCTTCATTACTCGGGCGTAGACTTTTTTCTTTTGGTCGAGCAAGGGCCAAATAATCCGAATACCGCTTTCAGCTAAACGATGAAACTTGCCCAACCTTTCCACTACGATCACTTCAGCCTGAGCGACTCGGACCAAGCCTTTGATTGCTAAAATGAAAATAACAGCAACAATTAATCCGCCAAAGATTAATAAAAGGGTAATTACAATTCCCATTGCATCGCTCCTTTTTATCATCACTATGAAGGAGAGAAAAGCAAATGTCAAGAGAGAAATGTAACCATTTCCTGATGCGATATAAAATATTGCCTGGAATAAGGTCAAATCATAAATAAAATTTTGCTCAAAGCGTCCTGCTATAAGAATTTTTGCTCCCCATTCATTTTGATGTTTTGTGTTGTCATTCTGAACTCGTTTTGGAATTCCAATTGGCAATGAGTTGGTGTTGGCGTTTGCTCTCCAAGTGACTTATCGAGTTACCTGCCGGGTTGCTTCCAAAGTTGCCTGCCAGTTCGTCTCGGAAGTTGTTTACAGTCAGTTTCTCCAACCTGCTTACTATCCCCGGACCAACTTCCGAAACAACCTACCGGGCTACCTATGGAATCACCACGGGGTTACCTCCTATACCATACTCAGCCTAAAGCAAAATTTGATATAAGAATCTAAATATCAAAAACTTAAGAGAAATTTTGGCTTGACTTTTCTGTGTTGATAATACAATCTTATAAGATAATGCGTAAAAGAATTTATAGTCTTCACCAAAGAAACGGTGGGGCTTATAAGAAAAATTCGTAAACAGGGTGGATTATTTCAAATGGGGTTACCGAAAGAATTGGGTTATCGAAAAAGTCAGAAATTATTCCCCGTTTGAAAAAGTTGAATAATTAATAAATGTAGTCCGTAGCGCGGTTTGTGACCCCTAATCCAAAATTGATACAAGGTGATAGCACGCCCCTTACAGATTTTTATTGACATAAACCAAAATTTCAGTATATTCAATCAATTTTAAATTAAATATAAAAGGAGCAAAGATGGCAGAAAAAGTAAAAGCCTATTGCGTGAAGTGCCGAAAGCCAAGTGAAATGAAAGACCCGAAGGAAGTTAAAATGAAGACGGGTCGGAAAGCAATGAAGGGCACTTGCGTAAAGTGCGGAACCGGGATGTATAAGATTCTGCCCGGGGCACCGAAAAAAGCTAAGAAATAAGATAAGTTTAATAACAACTCGCCCGCGGCAAAATATTTGCTTCAGCGAGTGTGTATTTCCGGACCAATAGCATACCAACCTTCGGCTGATGAAAGAATTAGCGTAATAGAATAAATGGCAAAGTCTTCCCTCGATATTGGCAAAAATAGATGCCAGTGGCAATATTGGGTTCATTCCAGACTATTGTGCCATCATTTTGAACTGGAATTCGGGTGAGTTTTTGCCCATTACTGTTATAAATCGAGACTGGAGAAGTAGTAGCGTCATTTATTTTCAGTCGCACCGGTGGGCGTAAAATTCTTAAGCTTCGGCTTAAAAAATTGCCACAGTTATCATTTCGACTTTCATTCAAACTAGTGAGTGGGGCACTGTTAAGACAATAGACTGACTGCGAATCAATATTAGCACCCGAAACTACTAAGCAGTGTCCACAATGATTATTATCAATCACTAATGCGCCATAACTGGTTTGACCATCGGTTCTAATCCCGGAATTGAACCAACGACCGGAAAAATTGGAGCAGTGATAGATTTCTTCGGTTAGAATATTGCCACTAACCCGTTCCCAACTGATATGAACAAAATTAGAGTCCAGGGCAAAACCGCGTAAAGTGGCACTGGCATCGCCGGTCATCAATTGATAAGGTTCCCAAGTTGATGAGTTTGGTGGACGATGTAAGTAGCAAGTTCGGAAGGGAAACCCCCAACCATCGTTGCCACTACAAACTAAGAAAAGTTCACCATTGTGCTTTGCTGCCAGCGCCGAACTGAAGTCATTGGCATTCACCGTATAAAGAACCTCATAGAGCCAAGTTGTATCACCAAGCGGATTTTCAGCATGATGGATATGGTAATTACCGTAGTTGCCACCACGATAACTGATATGAGCAATTCCAGTTGGTTCGAGAGCAAGATAAGGTGCGGCACCTAAACCAAAATCGCCAAGCTGACTGCCATAAAGAATTTCTTTGTACCAACTGCCCGAAGAATAAATCCCGTAAGCAATTCGATATTGCCTCAAAGAATCAACCGTAATCCAGGCGATATGGGCGGAACTACCTTTGACCACAATGGTGGGCGCATAGTCGTAGACATCATTGTTAGTCAGACGAGTTCTTTCCCAATTACCAGTGCGATTGGTAGCGTAGAAGAGTTCAGGATAAGTGCTAATTGTGACAGTATAAGCGATATGGACTACTCCAGAATTAGCCTCGACTCCTAATACTGCGTCACTATTAGTGGAATCTGCTACTAATTCCGGCAAACTCCAAGTCGAACCGATTACCTTATAAGAATAATAAATCCGATTAATACCGGGTGAAATCCGTTCGGTCCAAACCGCATGAAGTGTCTGGTTATTATCAATCGCCAATGCCTGCATCGTCATAGTCTTAGCCGTGGGCAAGGATGTTACGGTATCAACACTAATCGTTGTCCACTGGGCTAAGGTGACCGAAATAGCAAGAAGACAAATAGTTAGAGAATTAATTGGTTTCATAGGGTTATTTTAAGATTGTTTTAATTGCTGTCAACACTTTTTTCTTAAAAATGTTTACAAGCCTTTTATCAAAAGATTATTCCTTAAAAAGCTGGCAAAATTATTAAAAGTCAAATTAGAAAAGGATAATATATTCAATAGGGTCTTCGATAATCAAATATTGGTTTATCGGGGTCAAATTTCTGAGGAATCTTTTGCTTCACTAATTTATCACCTAATAAAACACCCGTATAATATTGAGAAGGAGTCACCATACTTAACGAAAACATACGATATTTTTCATCAAATTTAATCTCACTTGTAGAAAAGAGCGAACTTTTTTTGTCCGGAAAATAATAAGCAATAGAAAGAGAAGAAGCATCAAAAACTATTTTATAAGGCAATTTTATCTTCACCATAACTGAATTATGCATCTTTTTCCTCTCTTCCTTATCGCTTACCCAAACCTCTGGCAATTTCGGCACACTATCAGGAGCTTTAAATACCCCGGTTCCTTCAATGTCCTCTAATAAAATCCAATTAAATTTTTTAGCCACTGCTTCAACACCATCTCCGTATTCAAAGGTTTTAAAAAAAATTGGGTCTGATAAAATAAATATCTCTCCATCAGCAAGTCTTATGCCCCAACGATAAAAATTATAATTGCAATCTCCCTCATTAGTCCTTTGCCATACTTCTAAATATTCGCTTCTCTTTAAATCATTCGCTTTTATAAACGAGTCAGTTTTAAATATCTCAATAAGTAATTCACTATCGGAAATCACTAAAACCTTAAAAGGTGGTATATTCTCTGCTGAACCTTTAATAAGAAATCCCAGATTTTTCTTTGGGTCTATCTCTAAACAACATTCTCCTAAAGTCATATCTCTCCATCTTTCTCCTAAATCTTTAATTGGAAAATAAGGAATTATTAAAAATTTTCCAAGAGATGTTCCCGCGAATTCATTTTCTCCTTCTTTTTCCGAAATTACCGAAAAATGAGGCGGCGGAACAAAAACATTACTTGGAGTATATTTTCTACCTATTTCACCAATTATTTCCCAATTTTTTAAATCAAAAATATATGTCCATTCACTTCTTCTCCATTCATAAGCCGTATAACAAAATATACTATCATTGAAACTTATACCTTTATCATGCCCACACATTCCTTCCTCGTTTACCAAATATCTATCATCAATACTAAGAAATTGTATCTTTTTTAATATAGCTTCTTTTAATTGGCAAAGCCAAAAGGCATCGAGTGTTCTTCCATTTGGTGATTTCTGCAACCTTACTATCATCCGGCCACTGGTATCAAGCGTCCAAAAATCTATTATCTTCCATCCTTTTTCGTAGGGGAAAAAGATACCGGTAAATTCCTTTATTCCCTTTAATCTCTCAGGTATTTTCCCCGTAATCTCATAAATAATTTCTTTAGAAGATGCTCCTTTTTTATCCTGAGTATAAAAGGAAATTTTGCGGACTCCGCTACCCATTAAAACATGGGAAATATAAACCGTCTCTCCACTCGCATAAAAAGGCGTCTCTTTCCATAATCCTATTATATTTTCTTTATAAAAATATTTAATACTATCGCCATCTGGGTCAGTAGCAAAAATTTTAAAATTACAAACTTCGCCCATCTTGGCCACCTTTGGACCAAAAATAATAGGTGTAGTCGGTGGAGAATTTCCTTCACTTAACTCAATAAAAATAAATATCAAAAATATTTTTCTCAGCATTGTTTTGATATTTTTGGCAATTCTTAATTTTACCATTTTCGATATTATATCCATTTTAAAGCACTTGTCTATATTTCGGCGAGGGCTCGGTAATGCCTGGATTATCTCTTGACAAATGAATTCGCAATTGCTATAATAATATAATGTCAAACGGGGTAAAAAAGGGGGAATGATGAAAAAGGCAGTTGCTATCCTTATTCTCTTTATATTGTTCAAATTACTCACTGGGCAAATGGAATGGATTGAGGTCACTGATTCTTGTGCTTGGGTAAGACGCGCCAATCACACCGCGGTCGTCTTCGATAATAAACTATGGATATTGGGGGGCTGGGATTTTTCTAATTATTTTAACGATGTCTGGAATTCGACCGACGGCGTAAACTGGAATTGTGTCACTAATGCACCAGGTTGGTCAAGAAGGGCTTTTCACACAACAGTCGTCCATAACAACCAGATTTGGTTAATGGGCGGACACGAAGGCTTTGGCCACTATAAAAATGATGTCTGGAATTCTGCTGATGGGATAAACTGGACAAGGGTAATCATTGCTGCTGATTGGTCAATGCGCTTTGGCCATAGTGCCGTTTCATTTAATAACAAAATCTGGATAATGGGTGGGGTAGAATATTTCGGTTATAAAAACGATGTCTGGTTCTCCACCGATGGTTTTTCCTGGACCGGGGCTTGCTCCTCGGCTGCCTGGCAAAAGCGTTATTTACACGCCTCGGTCGTATTTGATAATAAAATTTGGGTCCTCGGCGGCAACGGTCCGTCCGGTGACCTAAACGATGTCTGGTATTCGAGCGATGGTATAAACTGGACTTGTGCCACTAATTCGGCAGAATGGCCGGCAAGACAGAATTTTTCCGCCTTAGTCTTTGATAACAAAATCTGGGTGCTGGGTGGAAAATCGAATGGCGTCAATCTTAATGATGTCTGGTACTCTTATGACGGTATGAACTGGTTTTTAGCCACCGATTCGGCTGGTTGGGAAACAAGGTTTGGCCTGAGCGGAGTTGCCTATGACGATAAAATTTGGATACTGGGCGGTAATAACGGTAATTATTGTAACGACGCCTGGTTTTCTTGCGGTTTCGTTGGTCTCAAGGGTGAATTGGTTCTTAAACCAGTTGGTTTTAGTGTAATATCACCTAATCCATTCAAAAATAGTGTGAAAATCGGCTACTATGTTGGTAAACCAGGGACAGTGAAATTGAGTATTTATAATCGTTCGGGTCAGCGAATTAAAGTTTTAGTCAATGGGCAACAAGAATCCGGACTTAGGATTGTCGAATGGACAGGAACTGACGATGCCTTTAACCCAGTTCGAGCTGGTGTCTATTTGCTTAAATTAGAAACCAAAGAACTTACTATCACCAAAAAGCTAATTAAAACAAATTAGGCGAAATTGATTAGCCTTTAAACTAAGAGCCCAGAAGTTTGGGGATAAAGACAGGTAATAATTAAACTTGTGTCCTAACTGTCCATCCCAACTTCTCTGGTGTCCAACCCGATAGCCAGCAAAGCTGGTGAAATCCAAGTGGATTGCCAACTAACGGTAATTTTTGCCCAGAAGGCTGAAACTTAAACTATCTGAGAAGCAAATAAGAAATCAACCATTAAGACTTTCCCTAAGCCTAACAAAAAGACTAACTATTAAGCGATTCCAGCCTCTATCTCTGATACTGCCCCCGATACCGCTTATGGGTTAGCCTTAGGGTAGCCGGGGGCTAGCCCCTAATGATGGGTCAAGAGGTAATAAGACTTGGAAAATTAATGACTTATCAAAATAATAGAAAATTAAAGCTAAAAATCTTAAATAAAATTAAAGTCATTTTAAAAATATTTTAAACTTTATCAGTTCACTAAATATTAAAAAGTTAGCACAGGTTTTAAGCGGTAAATGGTAATGGTTGCGCTTTTTATTGACAAAGCATTAGAAAAAATTATAATTACTCTCTATGGAAAATTGGGGTCAGCGCTTGAAAGAAGTCTCTAAAAAATCGCAAGTTTTAGCGAAAAGAATTGAGTCCTACCTAAAAACGAAAGAGTCGGCTGGTAAGGAATTTTCCTTAATAGAAAAAAGACTTAACGAGATAAAGAAAATATTAGCCGATTATCCTTGTGTCGAGATTAAGACCAATCTTTCCACCTGGCTTACTGCTGAAGCCGAAGCCCTAAAAACGATTAAGGATGAATTTCGTTATAAATTTGGTAGTGAATTGAGAGATTTATTAGCAAAAGATGGCATTGTCTTAAAAGGACAGCTACCGGTTTTACGCGTTGGATTCTATACTCTAAAACTCGATTTTGAATTAGGATTTGCTACACTATTTTGGGGCCCGGAAATCCAAACCATTAAATCAAAAATTCCGCTTTCGGTTCCAACTATCTACGAGACCATTCATAGTTTTAACGAGCGAATCAAAAGACACTTAACTCCGCCCAAGGATTTTCTCAAAAACCTGATACGGGCGTACGAACGCTATACCAAATTGAATAATATCCCTGCTGGCGAAAAGGTCTTATTGATTGATTTGCTTTCGGAATTAGTTCTTTTATCCCAACCCGCTTCTTTCCGTGCCGACCCGGCCAAAGATAAATTTCGCGAGTATTCAAGGATTCAATTCAGTTACGACTTGTATAACTTAAAGCAAAGGGAAAATTTTGTCATTGGTAAGCACCGACTTCGATTAGGCGTGGCTACTTTTGATGCTACAACCGACAAGACAAAATCAATTTGGGTACCAGATAACGAGCAGGGCGATGGTACTTTTTATTCTTATCTTGTTTTTGAACCAATATGATTGACACCAATCTCGCCCGAGCAATTATTAATAAATTGGGCGGCACCGGCACACCACCGGAATTTGGCATCGAGACATTCACTATCGGTTTGGAACGCTATTCTTGCGTCATCGAAGAGGAATATCTAAAAGGAATTCTCAAATACAATCTTTCTTCTTTTAAACTCATCACTGGTAATTATGGTGGTGGGAAGACCCATTTTCTTTATACGGTGCGGAATTTAGCGTTCAAACATAATTTTGTTGTGGCTTATGTCAGTCTTAACCCCACCGAATGCCCATTTGATAAATTAGAATTGGTCTATAAACAGATTGCAATCAACCTCACTCCACCAGTTAAAGAAGAAGAATTAATGAAATCTTGGGAAAAAGGAATTGATTGTTTACTCCACCGTTGGTATGAGAACTGTAAAGCCAAGGTTAACCAGATTGATGCCCTGCAGGAATACTTAAAGACGATAAAAGGTACTGAGAGTACCAGTTTTTTAAATGCGGTTAAAGGTGCCTTCAGTTGTATCATTGCTGAAGACGATGAAGGCTTTGATGCAGTTGTCCAGTGGTTGAAAGGTGAAGAGATTGGACGAGACATCCGAGCCCGCTACCGAATCTCCGAACGGATTGATAAAGCAACGGCTTTTCGGATGATTCGTTCCTTAGCCCAATGGATTCATTTAATTGGCTATTCGGGTTTGATTTTACTTTTTGATGAAGCGGAAAGGGGAATGAGTATCTCATCTTCTCGGGATAAAAGACGCGCCTTAGACAACTTGCGGCAAATTATTGATGAATGTGGCAATAGCCGATTACCCGGGGTGATGTTTTTTTATGCAATTCCGGATGAAAATCTATTATTAGAAGGAAGTGGCGGTGTCTACGAGGCTTTGAAACAAAGACTCCGCAGCGCATTCTCCGAAACCAATCCGGTTGGGGTCAAAATTAACTTAGAAGAATTAGGTATTGAGCCGTCCCAATTTTTACATGCCTTGGGCTTGAAACTGGCCAGCCTTTTTGAAACCGCTTACAATTTTGAGTTTAACCGAAATATCTTGAACAAGACGATTAAGAATCTATCCGAACTGGTATTACAAGCCTTTGCTTATGATGTAAGTTATCGGCGGCTATTTGTTGTCGGTGCAATTGAAGCCTTCCATCGTATCCGCGCCAATCCCAATAAAGCACTGGAAAAGAAAGATGCGGAAAATATTTTAAAAGTGACAACACAGAAATTAACCGAAGCAGCCAAAGCCGAAGTAGAAAAAGAAGAATTTTAATTTTGAACTATTTGAATATTTTGAACCAAGTTAGCCTTTAAGAAAAACTGATGGACAAAGCGTTAAATACTTCTTATGTTTCTCATCCGGTCTTTGGTGAGGGTGAGATATTAGATTATCGCTGGCGAGGCACCGAAGTTCTGGTCAAATTTCAAAGCGGTTTAAAGCTATGGATACCAACCAGTCGGGTTCTGCCGGTGGCACGCGAGCAACAACCGATTTCGGAAGTTAGTGCCCGTCGGATGATTGAAGCCTTTCGAATGGGAATTGTGCCTCATCAGGATGTTGACGAATTTACCTTTGGCCGGGATAGCGAAATCGAAAAGATTCTTACCGGCTTAGAGAATTTAACTCGGGGTAAGGGAGATGTCTTTTTAATTGAAGGGGAATATGGTTCTGGTAAGACCCATCTATTGGAATACATTCACCACCAGGCTTTAAAGATGAATATGGTAACCAGCCGTTGTGAGTTTGACCCCAGAGAAGTTGCTCCCAATCGCCCAAAACGGGTCTGGCGCGAGTTGGTCCATAATCTTCGATTCATTAACAACGAGCAGGAAAATTCTTTTCGCGATTTATTATATCGGGCGCTTGACTTGTCAATCAATGACCATTGCTTTTATACCCCACTTTTAGCGCGCTTAAAACGATTAGATGCATCCAGTCTGGTGACCGAAGTCTTCTGGCAATGGATTGAAGGTGAAAGCACCAAAGAATATGCGGTTGAATACCGTAGCCCCTATCGGATATTGGGTGGTTACAAAATTCCTGCCCTCTATGACTTTTCAACTGCGGCTGATTTCTATTGCTATAATATCAGCGGTTTAAGTTACATTGCGGCGAAATTAAAATTACATGGGTTAGTAATTCTAATTGATGAAGCCGAGACCGTCACTCATCTCTGGGATATTATCGCCTTTACCCGGGGGATGAACTTCCTTGAAGGCTTAATCCGAACTGCACTCAATGACCCGGCTTTAAAGAAAATTGATACGCGTTTGATTCACAATCAAGTTCGGCCCACTCCTTATATTTATAAGGATTCCTACATCCTTTTAGTGATTGCCACAACTCCGATGCCTTATGATTATACTTATATTAAATTGACCAATTTCATTAAAAATAAAATCACGCTGAACCCGTTAAGTGAGAGGGCTTTAACTGAGGCATTCACAAAATTGACGATGGTCTATTCGCGAGCCTATCCGAATTTTACCTTATCGGATTTAGATAGGAAACAACTTTTCGCTAACGCTTTAAAGCGAAAAGATGAAGGAATTCGACTTTTTATTAAGTACTGTGTCGAAGCATTAGATTTGCTTCGTCTTAAACAGTCCGGTATAATCAAAACTTGAACGCTTGAACAATTTGAACCATTTTTAAAATGACCGAAGCTGAGATTAAACAGTCATTAAAGCGAACTTGGATTCCATTTTTTAGCCATTTCGGCCGGTTGACGCCAGTGCAAGTCGCCACTATCCCGAAGATTCTATCCGGTGAGAATATTGTTGTCATTGCACCGGCGGCCACTGGTAAAACTGAAGCGGTTGTTGCACCGGTTGTAGAAAGAATCCTCGGTAAACCCGATTTTAAGGCGAACCGATTCTCAATCCTTTATGTTTCACCAACCCGGGCCTTGGTTAATGACCTCTATCGTCGGTTGGCTTCGCCAATCGGTTATCTCAAACTCAATTTGGAACTCGATTTGGCCCGGAAAACCGGCGACCGACCAAAATTGGATGAGAAACGGCCACCGTTCTTACTTTTAACAACTCCGGAATCATTCGACTCGATGCTTTGTCGGTTTCCTAAGATATTTGCCCAACTTTCCGCGGTAATTTTGGATGAGTTACATCTTTTAGATAACACACCCCGGGGTGACCAATTGCGAATTCTCTTGAATCGGCTAAGGCGAATTAAATCCAATCTTCAATACTGCGCGTTGTCAGCAACAATTGACGATTTAACAATTGGCGAACGCTATTTTCCCAATCCTAAGGTGGTGTTAGTCCAAATCGAACGGGATATTGAAACGGTTTTAATTCCGAACTCCAAAGATTTGGTTTCTATCCTTTTTCAACTATTTCAAGAGCACCAGTTGCATAAGATTCTTTGTTTCTTCAATGCCCGCAGTTATGCCGAATCTTATGGTAAAGTTTTTGACCGCGCACCATTTAAAAATCGGGTCTGGGTTCATCATGCCAGCTTAGTCAAAAAAGAGCGGGAACGAATTGAAGTCCTAATGAATCAAGAGAAATTCGGCATTCTTTGTGCTACTTCCACTTTGGAATTGGGAATTGATATTGGTGATATTGACGGCGTGGTACTCTTTCGGCCACCTTTTAATGTCAGTTCGCTCTTACAACGGATTGGTCGAGGCAATCGGCGCCGCAAGAATTACCTTTTTGCCATCGGTGTTTATGAAAACCCCTGGGAAAAATTTCTTTTTGAACTCTATTTCGACTGTGCAAAAAAAGGTTTTCTTTACGAAAAACGCTACAATCCCTGCCTTTCGGTTATTCCCCAGCAAATCTTTTCTTATCTTTTCCAACGCCGGCGCATCGGCACAACTTATGATTCGATAGTAAGAATAATCAAACCAATCTATGACCAAGAAGAAAATATTCGCCAGATATTTGAGAATTTATTAAAGGAAAGTTTCATCACTGCCCCCAGGAGTAGTATTTACTTTCTCGCTCCGAAATTAGAGAATAAAATCACTTACGGCAAAATTCATTCTAATATCCAAGAAAAGAGTTTTGGTAGCTATGATGTTTACGACATTAGTAGTAATACTCATATTGGTAAAATCTACTATTTAGCCAAAAGATTCATTCTGGGTGGTCGAACTTGGGAGTTGGTCGAAAAGAAAGAAAAAGAGCGAAAAGTCTTAGCACAAAGGATTGGTGAAGTAGATGGAACGACTAAATTATTTGAAGGAACTGGCACGGGCGGTTACTATTACCAATTGGCTTCGGTTATCAAGCAAAAATTTTTTCCAGAATTGCCGGCTGAAGAATTTCCTTATTTCCAGGTCACGCCTAATATTTATATAGTCCATTTTCTTGGTAGCCTTTATGGCTTTATCCTTAGTCAAGCCTATAATAGAACCGGAATCCCGGTATTAGACATTGAGGGGAAAATTTTTTCCCTACCGGCGAAAATATGGCAATTCCCTAAAAATGAGTCCTTGCCCTTGCCACTGCCGGATGAAGAAGCGATTCGAGCAGTAATTCGAGAAAATATTTTCCAATTGGAAGACAACTTAGGTTCCGGGGCTTTCTTTCGAACCTTACCCGAAGACCTACAAGTTGAAGACCATTATTTGACATTAGATATTCATGGTTTGTTGAGTTATTTAAAGCAACTCAAATTGGTCTTTCTCCCCGCCGAAGAATGTCTAAAAGCAATGGCCGACTATATTCGAAAGCTCTAAAGTGAATAAGGTCTTATTTGTCACTTATTATTCACCACCGGTTGGAATGAGTGGGGTAATGCGAGTAACAAAATTAGCTAAATACCTTCCGGAATTTGGCTGGCAACCGGTTTTCTTAACCGTAAAGCCAATCAGTTATTTTCTTTACGACCAAAGTCTACTTAAAGATTTAGAGGGAATAAAAATCTATCGTAGTGAAAGTCTTGACCCAGCGCGGATTCTTTACCTCTGGCGCAAGGATAAACCAGTTAAGGTTCGTGGCACCGGGCCTTTATTCGTAAATTATTTGCTTTTCCCTGACGCCAAGGTTCTTTGGGTGCCATTTGCCTTGTCATTAGGAAGAAAGGTAATCAGCCAAGAAAAGCCACGGCTAATCTTTGCCACTGGGCCACCTTACAGTGCTTTACTGCTCGGGGTCTTTTTAAAACGAGAGAGTGGGATACCTTTGGTCAGTGATTTTCGTGACCCTTATCCGGCCGGTTTTACACCGCCACCGCTTCATTTTCGTTCTTTAGTACAAATCTTGCGCCGCTATATCCTTAAGAATTCAGATACCGTAGTGGCAGTTAATCAAGGGACTGCTCGTCAACTTGAGAAACAAGCAACAATAATTGAAAATGGCTATGACCCAGAAGAATTCGAGGTAAAAGAAGATACTGAATCAGGCTTAAGGGAATCAAAACCGCCGGATAAGAAATTGCAGATACTTTATGCCGGAACTTTATGGGAGAATGAAGGCGCACTCTTTGCCTTTTTACAAGCAGTGGGTGATATTAAAGATTTACAAGTTCTCATTGCCGGCCGAGCCTCAATTGATTGCCAAAACCGTTTGAAGACTTTAAGTCCAACGGTCCGTTATTTGGGGATATTATCACATCAAACTGTAATTAACTTGATGAAAAGTGTGGATATTTTACTATATTTGACGAAACCAAACCAATCCGCCGGTATAAAGTTATATGAATATTTCGGCGCGGGCAAGCCAATCCTGGCGGTTTGTGAAAGTTGTAATGAGGCAACCCGGCTGATTGAATACCACAATGCCGGTCTTGCGACAAATTTAAATCCTGAAGCGATTAAATCCACTTTGCTAACAATTCTAAAACAAAAAGAATCTTTTGCCAATCAACCAATTGGATGGTATAGCCGAAGGAATCAAGCCCAACGTTTAGCGCATTTATTTAATCAAGTGGTGTGTCAAAGGTAAATCGGTAATGAAAATCTTTTTCGATAATTTTACATCATTGCTTGACTTAATAAAAAATCTTGGTAGCTTTAAAAAATAGGGAAGCAAGATGCTAAAAATATTATTAATTCAGACAATTTTAATTCTTCCAGTTATTATTTATGCACAGTTATGGACTGCCCGTTATCAAGGTCCCTATGGTCAAGATTATGCAAAAGCGCTGGCGATTGATAACTTAAAAAATGTCTATGTTACTGGGGCAAGTCAAGGACCCGGCACTGGCTACATCAACGATTTTGCCACGATTAAATATGACTCTTTGGGCAATGAGCAATGGGTTGCTCAGTACAATGGCTCGCCAATCCGCAATTGGCAGGACGAGGCGAGAGCAATTGCAGTTGATGCTAATGGCGTTTATGTCACTGGCTATATCAGCCGTCACCAACTGGAAGATTCTTCTGACTATTGCACGATAAAGTATAACAAAGCGACCGGTGATACTATCTGGGTACGAAGATATAATGGACTCGAGAATAAATGTGACCAAGCCTATGACCTCGCCTTGGATAACGTGGGCAATATTTATGTCACTGGTAAAAGTAAGAATGCTAATGGTGATTTTGATTATCTTACCATCAAATATAGCCCAGAAGGTGAGGAATTGTGGACCGCTCGCTATGATAATCCCAATGGCAATGGCTGGGATATCGCTTATTCTCTTGCTGTTGATAATAACGGCAATGTCTATGTTACTGGGACAAGTTACGATTTAACTACTTATTATGATTGTGTAACTATAAAGTATAGCACAACCGGGGTATTGCAATGGGTACGACGTTACTCCTATCAAGATAATTGGTCGGATGAAGGTAATGCGATTTTAGTGGACGATTCGGGTAATGTCTTTGTCACTGGTCGAAGTGTCGGTCCTGCGACCGGCTGGGATTATGTCACAATAAAATATAACACTTATGGGGTTCAAGAGTGGGTAGCAAGATATAATAGCAGTGGCAATTATGACGACGAACCAACCGGTATTGCGATGGATAGTCTTAGGAATATTTATGTTACTGGCAAATCTGGGATTGGTTCATTCCGGTATCAGTTTGCGACGGTGAAATATTCGCCTAATGGAACTCAGGATTGGGTGCAGACTTATATCGGACCCGCCGGTCTCTCGGCTTGGGCAAATGCGATTGTGGTTGATAATGAAAATAATATTTATGTCACTGGTCAGGATTACGGTATGGACACTACTGCTGATTATGTTACAATTAAATATTCCGCAAACGGCACCGAACAATGGATTGCGCGGTATTCAGCCGGTATTGAACACGGAAATGATTGGGCAACGGCTATCGGTGTGGATGAAGCTAATTATGTTTATGTAACCGGTTGTAGTGAAGGTTCGATTGGTAACTCTGACTATCTTACTATAAAATATCCGCCGACCGGGCCGGGAATTTTTGAACAATTTAAGCCATTTGACCAGTTTGAACCATACCACAAACTCTTTACTTACCCCAATCCATTTAAGACTCAGGTGGTAATAAAATTTGCCGCTTCGGGCTATTCACCAGTAGTGAAAATTTATGATATCGCGGGTAAAATTGTCAAGAGTTTCGCCTGGACAAGGACCCAAGATACTAACCAGCAACTGATTTGGGATGGACGAGATGATTTAGGCAAAAAATTGCCACCAGGAGTTTACTATATCCAGATACTGACCCTAAACAATTTATTAGTCACACCGGTGGTTCGGCAATAAAGAAATTACATTTTCGTTGCAAAATATGGCAACAATGCGAGTTTGGGCATTAGAAGAAGAAAAGGGCGTTAAATTTTTCCGGTTTAGGCCATCAGCTGATTTGAACTTAATCTTCTTTGCTCGTAGTGAATTCGACTCCGAATTGAATTATCAACAAGCACTGAGAATTTTTGGAATTGATAAGATTTTCACTTTAAAGCAGATTCATTCCAATCGGGTCTTTTATATCAATCGAAAGAATTGGCAGGATAATTTAGCCGGGGATGGAATCTTTACTGATGAGAAAAATTTAGCAATTGGCGTAAAGGTGGCCGATTGCCTACCAATTTATATCTTTTCTTTAAAATATAAAATAATAGGAATTGCCCACGCGGGCTGGCGCAGCACATTAGCTCAAATCAGCAAAAATTTGGTAGCCGGGATGATAAGCCGATTTAACATTAAACCAGCCGAGTTAAGTTTTGTGTTCGGACCTTGTATTGAGCAAGCTTGTTATGAAGTTGGTTTAGAAGTTCTGTCGCAATTTTTTAACCAACTCCCGGGTTCGGAACGATTTTTCGTGACTCGGCAGCGAAAAATCTATTTTGATTTAAAAGGACTGAACCGTTTTCAATTAACCGAGCTTGGACTGAATGAATTCGCTGATTTGAATTATTGCACCAAGTGCCATCCGGATTTATTCTATTCGGTTCGCCGAGGAGAGACGACGAATCGTAATTTCGCTTTCATCTGGATATCTTAGTTCAGTAAAAATTCTTGATTTTCGGTAAATTAATTAAATCTTTTTAGTCTGAACTCGTGTCATCATAATTTCTGCTTTAGAATAAAAAAGGGCTGAGCTAAGCTCAGCCCTTGGTTTTTTGTTTTTTTTATTTAGTCACGACAAATTTTTCAACTGCTTCAAATTTTCCCGCTTTCATCTTCACAATATAGACACCAGCGCCGAAATCAGTACAGTTAACACCGATTCGGTAATAACCTGCAGGTCGTACTTCGGTCATCAAATTTTTAATTACCCTGCCATTAATATCACAGATTTCAATTTCAACTTGGGACGGATTAGATATTGCATAGCTTATTGAGAGATTATTTGCTGTTGGATTAGGAGCTGGTTTAAATAGTTCGAACTTTAGTGGTACATTGTAACCACATGGACTAAAGGGGTCAGCAGAAGAACCAGGTGGCGAGACAACTCTTAACCAATCTGTAACGGTATCATTGGTTTGGTTTTCATCAGTCTCAAGAAAAGTAGATGCACCTTCGCTATAGTAACCTTCCTCTGCAGTCCAGGGAGTGAAAGTTACCGTGGCAGTTTCGCCGGCGGTTAAACTGATAAATCGAAAATCAAAGTAGATGCAACCGATTTGGAAGAAAGCGAAGAAGTTTTCATCAAAGTCACCAAAGTTCTTAAACAAAGCGGTTGGTGTAACAAGCGTACCTGGTTCAATATCACCAATAGGTGCAAGAATCTCAAGCACCCCGACATCATGAATACCAACGCCGGAAACTTGATATTCGACACTAATTTCATAAAGAACCGGTGATAGGTCTTTGGCAATATTAGTGGTCATTTCTACTTTGTATTGAAAATAGTGATGACCGGGGGTAGTAACACTCGAGATATCGAAATCGCCAGAAGGCGTTCCGGTTGGAACTTGGAACGGTCCCTGCCAGGCATTAGTCTGAATCGAAGATGCATCGGCACCAGACCGGACATATAAGTTTAACGTTGTTCCTACCGGACGAGCGCCGACCCAATAGAGTTTTTGCCAGGAGTTAGCATCGAGTTTCTCTAAAATAGAGGATTCGAGAGAGCCCAAATCTGCATACTGTACCCCAGCTGCTTTATTCTCCCACCAAGCAAATTCACCCACTCTACTGGCAAGAATATCCAGGTCGAAATCAGAACCACCGGGTTTAAAATCTAAGTTGGTAACAAAACACCAATGCGCATCGGGAAAGTTGTTGTCAATGTCATTTAGAGTAAAAGTACCAATAGGATATTGGCGGAAGTAGCCAACTTTTTGATAGACTCCAATTACATCCGGCACACCATCCTGGTCAATATCCTCACCGATGCAGGCGTCTGAGTGCTCATACGCTTGGGAACCGGTGCAGATTGTGTGTTTTGTATAAGAAATCCCAGAGCCGTCATTCTCAAACCAAGCCATTTCTGGCGTTGACGCCCATTGGAAGCCAATAAGAAGGTCGTTATCGGCATCGTTATCAAAATCGCGAATCCAAATGCCATCGATGTCATTCCACTGAGGAGCAGTCCAGTCCGGCGTGCTTGGAAAATTACCGCCCGAATTTATGTAAACATCACCCGAATTGAATATATCAAGAAAGTTATCGTTGTTAAGGTGACCGAACATAACTCGCCACCAGTTACCAGTCGTATTGATGTTTTGCCGGGTAAAATTCATTGCTCCAGTGTTGCGCCATAAATCAAGCTTATTATTGTTAGTCCCATAAATCAAGATATCCTTGTCGCCATCGTTATCCACATCGCCAACATCACAAGAAGCCCGGTCGTAGGTTATACTTCCGATAGTATGCGAGGTAAAATTAAAACTACCGGTATTCTCAAACCAAATTGGTCCCGGCGTACAGGGCACAACAATATCGGCATCGCCATCATTGTCTAAATCACCGCACCACAACAAGCCGTAAGAGCCAGTAGTGTTAGGAAGGGATAGGTTTGTCTGAACAATGAAATTCACATCATTAGTCTCAACTTTTTGGTTTTTGTAAATTCTGACTGCATCGGGATTATCAATCCAACTAGCAAGGTCGAAGTCGCCATCACCATCAAAATCAGCTGGATATATTCCTGATTGCCCAAGAATTCTTGAATCGGTTTGAATTGAATGTTTTGACCATCCCCCCGGAATAGTAATTGAGACTAATGAGATCTGTCCGCTGATATTGTAATTAATGTCTGTAGATTGATGGAATGAAGTTTGCCAGGTAGTAACCGGACCTAATATCCCAGGACCGCCGACCCAATCGGTTTGTGTTTCCAGCGCTTGTGGCAGAAGGAGGGCGAGTGTTAGGAGTAAATACATTTGTTATCTCCCTTCTACAGCATTTTTATAAATTAATGACGCCCCGGAAAAATTGTTTATTTTTAGTGCGTTACTGAAAAAAAAGTCTGAAGAGGTTCGCATGCCTTTCAAGTTTTTCAGTAACAGGCGTCAGTCCACAGGTAACTACCAGACTACGCGAATTCATCATAATAGCAAATTATTTTATAAATTTTATTGGACTTGTCAAGGAAAAAATTGCTAATTTTTGGTAATTTTGTGACAAGGGAGACCTTTATTGCTGTTTTTCCCCCGATTTTGCCCAATACTTTTCTAAATATTCTTCCCTTACCCGCTTCAGTTCGGTTCTCGGAAACATCCTTAAAAGTTCCCAGCCTAAATCTAAAGTTTGGTCAATGGAACGGTCCTCGTATTCACCCTGCGAGACATAGCGCTGTTCAAATTCATTGGCAAACCTTAGATAAAGTCGGTCCATTTCGGTTAACGCCGCTTCACCCAAAATTACCTGTAATTCTTCAGCTTCTTTACCCCGGGCATAAGCAGCAAATAATTGGTTGAATAAATCGGCATGGTCTTCTCGGGTCTTACCTTTGCCAATCCCTTTATCTTTAAGGCGGGATAGCGAAGGTAAGACATCAATTGGCGGAGAAACTTTTTTCCGTTGTAAACTGCGTGACAAAATAATCTGCCCTTCGGTAATATAACCGGTCAAATCTGGAATCGGATGGGTTTTATCGTCTTCAGGCATCGTCAAGATTGGCATTAAGGTAATTGAACCTTTTTTGCCTTTAATTCTACCACACCGTTCATAAATTGATGCCAAATCAGTATAGAGATAGCCAGGATAACCGCGCCGACCCGGAATCTCTTTGCGGGCAGCGGATATTTCCCTTAATGCTTCACAGTAATTAGTCATATCGGTTAGGACAACCAAGACATGCATATCACATTCAAAGGCAAGGTATTCAGCACAGGTGAGGGCTGCCCTTGGTGTCGCAATTCTTTCAATGGCTGGTTCGTCGGCTAAATTTAGGAAAAGTACGGTTCTTGCTAAGGCACCACTGGTTCGAAAATCTTTTTGAAAAAATTCGGCTTCTTCAAAGGTTATCCCCATTGCTCCAAAGACTACCGCAAAGGTCTCTTCTTTGCCCAAAACCTTTGCTTGCCGCACAATCTGGGCTGCCAACCGGTTATGGGGTAAGCCTGAGCCAGAAAAGATTGGTAATTTCTGACCCCGGACTAAGGTATTCAGACCATCAATTGCCGAAATACCGGTTTGGATAAATTCGTTAGGATATTCTCGAGCAAAAGGATTGATAGGCGCACCGTTGATATCGCGAAAGGTGTCAGGAATGATTGGTGGTCCGCCATCACGGGGCCGGCCTAAACCATCTAAGACTCGCCCTAAAAGGTCTTGGGACAAAGGAATGGTAATTCCTTTGCCTAAAAATCTAATCTTACTTTTTGGAATATCAATTCCTGCCGTGCCTTGAAATACTTGAATCAATGCCCGGTCTTCGTCCACTTCTAAGACCTGGCCTTGCCGCATTTCGCCGGATGGGAGATGAATCTCCACCAGTTCCTGATACTTTACCCCACTTACACCGGAAACGAGCAGTAGTGGTCCAGCAATTTCCGTGACCGTCTGGTAATCTTTAATCATCTTACAGTTTTCTCGAATAATTGTGTCAATTCGGCATCTATCGCCTCTTTGATTTGGTAAATCTTTTCCGGTTCTTCTTCTTTCAGATATTTCATTCGGGCAATCCGTTCCCGCACCGCTAATTTTTCAATCTCAGTAATGTCCGCTCCTTTTTCCAAGGCTTGTTTCGCTTTTTCATAAAAGTAGAGTATTAACTCCAACATTGCCGATTGTTTTTTAAGTGAGGTATAGGTATCAATTTCATGGAAAGCGTTCTGGTGGAGAAAGTCTTCTCGAATCGAGCGGGCGGCTTCCAGAATTAACCGGTCAGCTGGTGAGAGGCTATCTTTGCCAACCAACCGAATAATCTCTTCTAATTCCGCCTCTTTTTCCAATAGCATCATCGCGGCTTTAGCTCTTTCCACAAATCCTTTCTCTAACTTTTCCTCAAAATAGTCTTTCACCGTTTCGGTGTAAAGCGAATAAGAGTTGAGCCAAGATATGGCAGGAAAATGTCGGGCAAAGGCAAGTTTATCCTCTAATGACCAAAAGACTTTTACAACCCTTAAGGTTGCTTGGACAACCGGGTCAGATAAGTCACCACCGGGTGGCGAGATTGAACCGATAACCGATAAATAGCCAATTTGGTTGGCATCACCTAAAGTTCGCACCGCACCAGCCCTTTCGTAAAACTCGGCAATCCGTGCCGAAAGATAAGCAGGATAGCCTTCTTCACCGGGCATCTCTTCTAACCGACCCGAGATTTCGCGCATCGCCTCTGCCCATCTTGAAGTGGAATCGGCCTGCAAAGCCACGGAATAACCCATATCCCGAAAATATTCCGCAATCGTAATACCAGTATAGACCGATGCCTCCCGGGCGGCTACTGGCATATTAGAAGTGTTGGCAATCAGTACGGTCCGTTCCATCAAGGGTCTTCCGGTCTTGGGGTCAGTCAGTTTGGGAAATTCCAATAAGACATCGGTCATCTCATTACCCCGTTCGCCACAGCCAATAAAGATGATAATATCGGCATCCGACCACTTGGCAAACTGGTGCTGAATTACCGTCTTACCCGAACCAAATGGACCTGGCACACAAGCCGTGCCTCCTTTGGCGATTGGGAAAAAGGTATCAATCACCCTTTGGCCAGTTGGTAGCGGTTCGGCTAAGGGTAATTTCGCTTGATAAGGTCTTGGTTGACGGACCGGCCAGCGTTGCATTAAGAAAATTTCTTTCTCACCATTTTCGGTCTTTACGATAGCAATCGGCTCGGTCACAGTAAATTCACCCTCTTCGATTTTTAAAATTTCACCTTCAACTCCCGGTGGAATCATAATCTTGTGACGAACCAATTCGGTCTCTTGAACGGTGCCGATTACACTACCCGGAAGAACTTTATCGCCTTTTTGCTTGATTGGTATGAAATGCCAGCGCCGAGTTCGGTCCAAGGCTGGAATGTCAACACCCCGAGCAATGAAATCACCAGTCTTTTCTCGAATAATATCTAAGGGTCGTTGGATACCGTCGTAGATGGATTGGATTAGGCCCGGCCCCAATTCTACCGACAATGGTTCATAAGTTGGATAGACCGGCTCACCAGGACCAATACCTCCGGTTTCTTCGTAAACTTGGATTGATGCCAAATCACCTTCCAGTCTTATCACCTCGCCAATCAATTTTTTTTCACTCACCCTTACCACATCATACATCTTTGTACCGGTCATCCCTTTGGCAACAACCAAAGGTCCTGAGACTTTAACGATAGTACCGACAGTAGCCATCGCTTAAATCAACTCGGCGCCCACTGCCCTTGCTACCAACCGCTTTAACCGTTTGATACTCATTTCCTCTTTGGTCAAAGGCAGGGCAATGAAACAAGGAGTCGGGTCTTTACGCGTCTTATCCATCAATGGTTGTAAGTATGGAAATAATTCCGGAGTGAAAAAGATGACCAACTTTTCCGACAAAAGCGACCGCACTTGCTCAGTTACCTCGGGTCCGGGAAGCATTGGAATTATCTCAACACCTAAAACTTTAAAAGGTAGAATCGTATCGCGGTCGCCAATGATACAGATATTAGACATAGGCAATCGTCTCGCGGAGCATCTCCTTATTTACTCGCATCCGTAAACCCTGAAATAGTTTGCGAAGATTTTTGATTTCATTCTCCTTAAATAAGAAATAACCAATTAAAGGTTCGTAACCAAAGGTGAAAAAACGAGCCTTGGAGAGAAAGGAAAGCAAGTGTTCGGTTGCTAATCGTTCAAATCGGATAAATGATTTATTATTGATTAAATAGTTCATACCATCGGCGACAACTGTCCCATATTGGGTCAAGGCAAATTTTTCGCTTATCCTCTCAATAAGGTCAAAGAAGAGTTCTTTTAGAAAATCAAGTTCAATTGTGCCACCAGGAATTAGTGCTTCGGTTAAGAGTGATTCCTTATCTTGAAAGAACCGAATCCGCAGTAATATCTCAATATTGGTTAAATCAACCTTTTTTTGAAAATAACCGTAAAGGAAGTCATTAACTTTAGCCAGTTCACATAAATGACCTAATGTCGCTTTGTCTAACTCGCAATCCAGCAACTTTGGTTCATTCGTTGTCTCGTAAACAGTTTTTGCTTTTAAGATTGCGGTGCGCCAAAAGTCTTCAATCCCAATAGTACTCAATAAGTCGGTCTCTTTTCTCACGAAGGCTTCACTTAGCGCATTCAATACTGGAATTGATATTGTGCCAAAAGGTGAGAGGTATAATTCTGGCGACGGCGCTTGTCCAATTTTGGCTTTGATGAAAAGTTTTAGGTTATGCAAATCCTCTTGAAAAGAGAACAAGTCAAGCACCGATTTATCCCGACAATATTTGCGCAAGAATAAAAAATTTTCGTTATGGGCATCGTTCAGAATCTCTTCAACATTTGATTTTGGAAATTGACTATAGGGCGAATTGGCTAAGATTCTTAAAAAATGTTCTTCATTTTCCGCAGCGATTAACTGCTCATAGCGATTGCGGTCAAAAAGTAACCCCTCACGAACACGAACTTGTCCAATCGCATAGCCATAACGGGTGTCGTTACTAATTTTAGTCATCGATCCCAAAGTGGTTGACACTTGCTTAATCATTTCGATTTTAAATTATTAATCATAGTAAAAGTTTTCGAATTGTCAATATCTGCCAAATCTGGACGACCAATTGGATAAAACTTAAATCGGCAATCCTTTTGACCACTTAAGGAAATTTGACCCAGCGCTAACAGATATAAATACGCCGCTACAACTACCGCCAATATCGCGCCAAAGACAAGTCGCCCCAACCGTTCTTCAATATTAACCTTGAGCCGAAGTTTTTTTAACCTTAATACACTCGTTAAGTCTCTAAACGCCTCTTCAATCCTCATCCGTAATTGTTAGTGACTTCGTGCCACTTCTGGTTCAAGATCAGTCACCAGATAGATCAATTCTTCTCGTCCAGCTCGACCTTTACCTCAAAAGCTTATCCGATTAGCCGATTCTTGAACTTTCTGCTGGTATAAAACCGAATACCATACCCCAGTTTTTAAAATCCAGATAAGATACTTTCATAGCCAGGCAGTCGAATATAAATATTCCTTCAGACCCAAATCACATAATGAATCCCAGGTTGCTTCAGATAACTTATGAGCTTAACATCGGCATAATATTAGGATAGGCTTTAGTTGTGAAGGTTTAATAAGTCAATAACTTAGGCGAGAGGATAGCAAAAGTAAGTTTTGGAGTTGTGTGGCTAAGGGTAGTCTTTTAAAGTTGTACCTAAGCAGTCCTGACTTCAATTGATTAAAGATTTAACTAATACCCTACTCTCTAATCGGCTTTCTGACTTGCCTACTATCCAGACCACTGGGTTATCTTCTGGGCAAGCCACCGGTCAACCTTTTGGTCCACTATCTTGGCAAACTAATTGGTAAATAGATTGGCAAGCCGGTAGGCTAGGGGGTGGGCTAGCCCCTAGGCTAGTCGGCAGGCAACCTACTGGACTGCCCACCGGCTTGCCTAACTCCTTGCCCAGTAAGCCAGTTAGAGAATAGACTATTGATTTGGCTAAGAAATTGATTGTAATGTAAATATGAAAACAAATAAGAAGGTGGTGATATAAGTGCTTGTTAGGTCTACTGTTAGAAGAATGAAGAAGTTTGAGGTAAGATATGACCCGGAAACGATTAAGCAAGCGATTGAGAAGCAAAGGGATAGTATTATTGACCAACAGATTGTCCGGCAAGCCGAGTTAGAAGGGATTGAGAATCGAACCAAACTGATTTTGGTATTCCTACACCACTCTACCCGGCTTATCTTAACTTCGCCCGTGAAATTTGGAAGGTTAGGAATAAATTTTCTGGTGAGTCATTAAAGGTTGAGGCGGATATTGCGCTTTACAAGTGGGTGCGCCGGCAAATTGAGAGGAGATGTGCGTTAGAAGATTCGTAACGAAATCTTTACCCTTGAGCCACCTAAACCATAACCAAGAGGTCTCTTTCAACTTTCTGGTAAAAAGCCATCATCTTTTGCACAGCCAAAATGGCGCATAAAACGGTATCGGGCATAAAAGAAGTTCCGCCAAAGGCGGAATTTGGGTGAATGCCATTAGGGATGAACCTTTTATGTTGTGTTAGGCGATGCAGTGGCTGATTATTACAATATTTCTCCATAATCAACCTCAATTCCATCATCAATTTTCCTATAAATGATGATTTTGATGGCTATGTGCTCTGGTAACGCTGCCTTCACTTCATAGGTATGGGGTTTTATAGATACTGGAATATCTCCAATGTAACCATCGATTCCTTTTGATTCCTCATCAGGTTCAGCAAGGCGGTAATTTGTACCTTTAATTTCTGCACCTTTCTTGAGTATTGCCTCGTGAAATCTTAATCCAGCAAAAGTTTTCACAATTACCAGATCCTTCACCCATTTTTCGACAGTCTCCCTGTCAATCTTGTTCATAGCATTCCTTAGTTCTCTCAATTTCTGGAGTATTTTCTCAGTAGCATTCTTTATTGCATTGGGTTTTTTCTTCAAATACCATTCCTCCCACTCAGATAAGGTTTTACCTTCAAACTCCTGAATAAGCTCACTCATTTGGCCAACAACTCTCGGGCGTATTCCTTGCGCATATTGGTTTGCTAAATTGATAAGTGGTGCTACATACTTTGGGAACTCAGGCGTATCTATGTCCAGATACTTTCTGATTTCTTCGATAGTAAATTTTATTATCATGCTAAACTTCTTTGATTAATCCATTTCGTAAATTTAAAAACTTCATCTTATATTTAAAATCAAAAGTCGTATCCACATCAACAAGACCATTTTTTATCAAATGGGCGTTCAGGAATGTCTTATTCCACAAATAGAGATAGCAAAGTAAGTTTTTCTCTTCATCATATTTTATCTTGTCAAATTTCATGAACACCTTTTGTCCCCTAGTTTTCTCTCTTAAAAACTGAACAGCCTCTTTTATTTTTTCGGGTCTCTCTTTCACCCCTAATAGTTTGATTTTTAAACCGTTGTTTAAAATCAAAATCTCCGGGGAGATTATCTCTTTCACTGTGTAATATGTTTCTCTTTCATA
>JBDRUX010000010.1:0-35511 GCA_039801565.1 Caldifarciminota bacterium | reverse complement strand
AAACGGAAGGGAAGCCAATTTCTCACAAGCATTTTCAATATGCTTTTTTGAGCAGGCTAAAAAGTTGGCGTCAAGAATGTAGGGTGCCGAAATAAAATCAGAAATTTCCCGCAATCCCCCTTCAATGATTGGCACCGAACAGAATTCGCAATTTCGAATACAACCGCGTGAAGTATAAGAAGATAAATATTGACCAGGTTCTAAATCGAAGCGGTTATCCAGCCCAATCTTTGGTTTAATCCCGGTCTCGGCAAAAATGTAATCTGCCATTACTGATACCGCTGGTCCACCAATCTCCACTTTTGTAAAGTTAACCGCTCTTTTCGCCTCTTGAACTAATATCGGCAAGTCCCAAGTATAAATTGCACTCAGGTATATCCTATCATAACCAATTAACTTATCATTCCCTGGTTTACTCTTTTGAACTTCGTAACCCTTCCGTTTTAGCCAATTAGCAATCTTTTCGGTAGCAAGATTATAATCATCACTGCAATTAATTACCAGTGCCTTCATTGGAATATAATTTCTAACGAATTGCCCGCATGGTCCTGACATCTTCGAATTAAAAATTCTTTTCTTGTTTCGGATAGCGGTTTCGAAACCAAAAGCAAAATTCTAATTTTTCCTCCCGAACTTATTTTGCGGTCGGCTTGGATGATTTCAAATCTGGTAATTTCAGGAACTTTCTTGAATAAAGTAGCAAAAAAACTTCTTCGTAATAGTCTGCCATCAGGCAAGATAATTAAATCACTAATTCTACCTTCGATAATCTCTAACCGAGGCAAGATTCGGCCACACCGACATTCATTATTATCAATAATTCCCCGGTCGCCGGTCTTGAAGCGAATGAAGGGCATTGTGTAGTTATTCAAATCAGTAACTAAAATTTCACCGTCAACCGATTCAACAATATAAGAATCAGCAAAGATGTGTAAGCCATTATGCGCTTTACATTCTTCGGCAATAGTTGGAAATTCGGTAGTACCATAGAGATTAAAGACTTCGCCATTAAATGTCTCTTCCAAAAAAGTTCTTATTTCTTTAGTGAGAACTTCACCGGAGGAAATTATAATTTTAATAGTTACCCCTCTGATATTCCATTTCCGAACATATGTGGCTAAGATAGTGAGTGCTGAGGGATAGCTATAAATCGCCTTTGGCTGATGCTTTCTTATCTTTACTAAAAATTCGTGAATTACCGATTCGTCAGTATGAAGATGATTTTTCGAGACTTGTGGACAGCAGGGTGGGGTATGTTCTTTAATTAGTCGGTTGGCATCCAAAACCAAACGATTACAGAGCCAAGAAAAAAGTGGGTGTTTTTTACCACGCAATGGAGTTAATAATACCCAAGGCTCACCTAATTCTATACCCGGTAAATCAAAAATTCTTAGATTACGGGCAAATTCTATCGAGAAAAAGTCCCGGTCAATCACAAACTCAAACGGCGGACCAGTCGTCCCTGAGGTTCTCCTATTGATTAATCTTCGCTGATTTTGGATAATCGCTTCTGGTCCTGCTGATTTAATCTCTTCTTTAGTAAGACTCGGCAGATGCTTAATATCATCAACCGTTTTAATACTCAAAGGGTCAAACCCAGTAAAGCGTTGCCGATAGAATGGGATATTCTGAACCGAAAAGTTAAGTAGCCTCTTAAACTTATCCAATTGTAATTGCAACAATTCTTCTCGGGAGAGTCCTTCAACCATTGACCTTCTTTTCAGTTCTTCGTAGTATTTAAAACAACGCTCTTTGGTCAGTATGCTAATTAGCCAAAAGCCAATTTTTCTCAAATCCATGCTCGAATCCCTTTCGCAATTAACTGCCAAATCTTTTTGGGTGATTTCAAATTCTTGAGTAGTTTTTGGCTGACATAACTGGGCGAACGGGCAAGTCTTTTAATATTGCAACTTTCGGCAAAGGCAAATAGATTTTTGAATTCACTGGTTAGGTGAGAATAATTGATGGCTTCTTTTTGCTGATAAGCCGTAGTCCCAGGATAAGGTTTAAATAGGGCGACACTCATCATTGGTTGACAAATCTGCCAAACCTTTTTCATCAATTGGAATGTCTTATCAAGAGTTTCCTTATTTTCACCAGGCAATCCAATAATAAAATCGGCGTGTAATTTTATCTTGGCGTCTTTCATCAACTTTAAGAATGTCTCGGTTTCACTCAATTTAACTTGGCGTGATACTGCATCAAGTATGAATTGGGAACCGGATTCAAAGCCGATGCAAATTTCCCTGCCACCCGATTTCCGGATTAATCTTAGAAGGTCGAGGTTAAAGTTATGATGAATATCAGCCCGGGCACAACAGCGCCATTGAATCTGGTATCTTCTTTTTATCAGTTCCTGGCAAATCATTCTGACCCGTTCAGGTTCTAAAAGGAAATTATCATCGGCAAAATTAAATTTCCGGACTTGGTATTGATTATAGAGATAATCTATCTCCTGTAGCACATTGGCAACTGAACGAAACCTCACTTTCTTTTTCCAGATTATCGCTGAAGAGCAGTAAGCGCATTGGTAAGGGCAACCCCGGCTGGTATGGATTTGTCCTAATGCCGATTTCGGATATTTTTCTAAATCAATGAGCAAATCCCGATTCGCAAAGGGAATCTCATCCAGGTCTAAGATTTCTGTTCTTGGCTCATTAGATATTATCCGACCTTCACTTTTATAAGCTATTCCCTTAACCAAGCCAGTATTTTTATTAGCAATCAAGGCATCGAGCAGTTCTTTGGCTGTTATCTCACCTTCACCCGAAACAAGATAGTCAAAGTAAGGTATCGCAAGGGTCTCGATTGGTTGAGCAGTTGGATGGATGCCACCAATGATGATAATAATATCTTGATTTATTTTCTTTGCATTCTTAGCGATTGTGACGGCTGATTCCAAACCATCGGTTGGAAAACCAAGTCCAATGAAATCTGGGACAAAATCCTTTATCACCTGATTAGTCCGCTCAATTTTTACTTGGTAAGGGGTTGAGTAAGGAAAAGCACTGTTATAAACCCTTACTTCATAGCCGTATTTTCTTAGAAAACCACCAATCGAGAGTAAACCATAAGGAATTAAGTCAACTTTGTTCTGGTTTCTAACCGGTGGCGAAATGAGAAGGACACGCTTCATTCTTTAATCCCTTTTTCCTCGGCTAATCTATGATAAACTTCTTCTAATCGTCTTGTCATTGCTTTAAGATTAAATTCCTTTTGTATTCTCAATCTACCCATTTTACCAAGAAGTCTTGCCTTAGCTGGATTGGATAGTAATTGGATTATTGCGGAAGCGAACTCTTCCGGTTCATTGGATTTGACCAAAATTCCAGTGACACCATCTTCAATCAATTCTGGGATGCCACCGACACAAGAGGCAACTACTGGTAAGCCAAACGCCATCGCCTCTAAGATTGCTACCGGCAATCCTTCGGTGCGAGAAGCAAAGACAAAGACCGATAATTTAGATAGGATTGGTCTTATATCGGATACGGTGCCAAATAAATCAAAATTAGGTTTTAATCCCAATTTAGCAATCATTCTAATTATTCGTTCCTTTGTTTTGCCTTCCCCAACCAAAATAAATCTGGTTGTGGGAAAATTTTTTAAGACGAGAGGTGCCGATAGAACAATCTTCTCCTGTGCCTTAAATTGATTAAATGCTCCAACCATCCCAACCCAAGGCGCTTGGGGTGCTTGCGTGTCAGGGTTGTCATCCTTCGACGAACTGGCACTCCATTTTGGGTCAATCCCGCTATGAATCACAATCACCTTCTTTTTACTAAGCCATCTTTTTTGAAGCATCAGTGCTTTTGTGCGTTGGGAAACTGCGATATAGAGGTCGGTCCAGCTATCGGTAATTCGGGCTAAAAGCGAATGGAAAAAATTCTTACCAAATCTTTCCATCCGTAGACCAGTGACGACAATTGGGGTTTTGGCAAATCTTGCTGCAATCTTTCCTAAGATGTTGGTATAGAAACCATAAAGATGGATTATATCCACCTTTCTCGATTTTAAGAAACGGTAAACCGAAAAAAAGGCAATTAATACCGCAAATGGATTGTAGCAGTTTTTTATTCTAAATAACTTGCCCTCAAAACCTCGTTTTTGAACTTCGGAGATAAGCGGATCATTATCAAAGAAGGCACCGACTATCACTTGGAACCGATTTCTATCCACATTGTCTAAAAAACGTAAAAGCATAATCTCAGTGCCACCTAAATTTGTTCCGGCATTGAGTTGAAGTAGTTTCAATTTTCGCATTGGAATCTTTTGGCTTTTTGATAAGCTTCTTTCGCCTTTTCCGGCTCACCTTTCTTTTGATAAACCAGACCAAGGTTGTGATAAGCCAAAGCTGGATTGGATAGCTTGGTAATCGCAAGATTGAACTCTCTAATTGCTTCATTGTATAGTCCTTTTCTACCATATTCAATACCCAAATCATTATGCGCCTCGCCAAAATCCGGGTTCAGTGCGACTGCTCGCTTAAACGCAAAAAGCGCATCATCGAATTGCTCAATTTCTCGAAACGATATGCCTAAGGCATAATAGAGTTTAACATCTTCTTTTAATATTAAGGCTTTTTGGAAAGTTTCGATTGCCAGCCGATGGTCACCTAATTTCTGATAGGCCGTGCCTAAAGCGATATAACTTTCAAAAGATTTTGGGTCGAATCGGATTGCCTTAGTAAGATTCTCAACTGCTTCAGGATAACAACCTGAATTTAGATAAGCGACGCCAAGGTTAAAGTATGGTTTGGCAAAGTTGGGGACTAACTCAGTTGCCTTTTTAAAATTTTCGATTGACGCTTCAATCGCACCCGAATTTAGTAACGCTACACCCAAATTATTATAGCCAGTTGCCGACATCGGATTATCTTTTATTGTCTTCGACCAGAGGGTGTATTCAGATTTAAAGTCAAAGTTACGTCGAATTGTTCTAATTGAATAGCCAGTTAGGATTACCCCAAAGAGAATAATGCCCAAAACGCTTAAAGATTTTTTGGTTATTAGTTGCCATAAGCAATAGCCGAGGATAAGACAAAAACCGAAGGATGGAACATAAAGATAACGCTCGGCAACAAAAAATGTCTTGGGTATAATGTTAGCGACTGGTAAGAGATTGATGAAAAACCAAGCCAATCCAAATGAAATTATTTTGTTATGTCGGTAGAGAATAATCATTAAGGCAATAAGTCCAATTAACAGCAAAAGTGGAAATAACGAATTTAATTGAAACGATGGTTGAATCGGAAAATAGTAGTCAATCAATAATCGTTTGGGATAAACGAGCAAACGAAGGTATTCTAAGAATCCTTTTAACTGGCTAAGCAGAATCGAACCATAGGAACGCCCACCGGCAAGGCTATGACCCAAGGAGACAACATTAAAGCCGGGATAACGGAACCGCCAGCGTGGACCAGTGATGGAAAAGAGAAAAAATAGTCCAAAAACCAAGGGATAAAGAAGATACCACCTGATATTGCTCATCCTAAATCGCTGGGCATTTTGTGAGAAGTATAAATCATAAAGGAAGATGATGATTGGCAAAATAATTGCAATTTCTTTGGCTGCCATTGCTAAGAAATAAACGACCAACGAAAGGAAAATAATGAATCGCTGAGAAGTCAGAGCGGTTTGGCGACCTTTTATATATAAGATTAACGAAATTATCATAAATAGCATCGCTAAGAGTTCTTGCCGGTGCGAAATCACGGAAACTGCCTCGGTATGAACTGGATGTGTCGCGAAAAGTAAACCGGTAAAAAAAGATGGCAAGGGACTTTTTAAAATTAAATTAGCCAAAAGATAGATACCAACTGAAACTAAGATATGAAACAGTAAACTCGTCAAATGATAACCCGAAGGTGAAAGACCCCACAATTGATAATCAGACCAAAGGGTAATGGTTTCGGTAATTCGGTAACGATGACAAGGCGAAAAGAGGTTCTTTAGTTGTTTTATCCATTGATTATTGACGATTTCGTCCATATCATCATAGACAAATCCGTTCCAAAGCGTATTGGCATAAATTATAATTGAGAGTAATACAATAATTGAAATGAATAACGCATTTTTAAACTGAACTCTGAGCCCGAGGTCTTTTATTTTTGCCCTTAATTCAATCACCTTTCTATTTCACTTAAATTCAGAAAAAAGTCAAGAACTTACAAATTTTGGGAACAAAATATCAGAGATTTCTAAAAAATATAAGGTAAATACCAAGCCAAATCCTACCAAAAATCGGTCCTGACAACAGAGCAGGCTTTGATGGGAATTTTAGCATCTAATAAGTTGAATGATTCAAAAGACTTAGAGCTAAGTTGATGTCGCTTAGATTGCTGGGTGACCCGAGTGATCTAAATTTTTGTCACTTTTCTATTGCTTCCGTATAATATGATATTGGTGAAAACAATAAAAATCGCTTCTTGAAAATTTTGGAATAATGCGAATGTACTGAATGGTAATTGATTATAAAACTGAGTTAAAGCAGAAAGATTATAACCGCGGCTTAACACTGATTGACGCTTATGAAATCAATCAAAACAAAGGTCGAAAAGAAATGATGAATATTTTGCAAACTCAATATTTTGACTTTCAAAAACTGTAAACCCAAAAACCACACGCTGTCAGCATCTTGACTTTTGCTTTTTCAAGAATAAAATTGTCAAGATGTTAGCAAAAGTTTTGTCGGCCGGTGTTTATGGCATTGACGGCTATATTGTTGAAGTAGAGGTTGATTTAACGCGAGGTGTACCAATCTTTACTACCGTCGGATTACCGGATACCGCGGTAAAAGAATCCGAACATCGGGTTCAGGCGGCAATCAAAAATTCTGGTTTCAGTTTTCCTTTAAGGCGAATTACGGTTAATCTTGCCCCGGCTGATATAAAAAAAGAAGGTCCGGCCTTTGATTTGCCAATCGCGGTAGGGATTTTAGCTGCGGCTGGCGAAATAACGACAACCAATTTAAATAACTTCTTGATATTAGGTGAACTTTCACTTGATGGCCTTTTGCGACCAGTTAAAGGCGTAATTGTTATGGCATTGAGTTGCAAAGATAACAATTTAAAAGGGATGATTCTACCAAAAGCTAACGCCAAAGAGGCGGCGATGGCTAAAACAATTCCAATCTTCCCAGCAGAAAATCTGGTTGAGGTTGTGCAATTTCTCAATAATCAAAAGACAATCGAACCGGCTCAAGCCAACTTGGATGAAATCTTTCAGGATGTTTCTGACTACGGTGTTGATTTTGCTGAGGTGAAGGGGCAAGAGCATGCCAAACGCGCCTTAGAAGTCGCAGTTGCTGGCGGCCATAATATCTTAATGATTGGTCCACCAGGTTCGGGCAAGACAATGTTGGCAAGGCGCCTGCCAACCATTTTACCCAAAATGGAACTTGCCGAGGCACTGGAGACTACAAAAATTCACAGTGTGGCTGGTACATTACCGCCTGGTCAACCTTTAATTGGTACTCGTCCGTTTCGGGCACCGCATCATAGCGCAACCGAAGCCAGTTTAATTGGTGGCGGTCAATACCCTAAACCTGGTGATGTTTCATTAGCACACAATGGTGTACTCTTCTTAGACGAGTTGCCGGAATTCCATCGTGATACCTTAGAATCCTTGCGCCAACCATTGGAAGACGGTTATGTCACAATCGGGCGGGCAAAGATGACCTTAACCTATCCGGCTCGTTTTATGTTGGCGGCCTCAATGAACCCTTGCCCGTGCGGTTTTTACTCTGACCCTAACCACGAATGCTCTTGTACACCGAATCAAATTATGAAGTATCGAACCAGGGTCTCGGGTCCGATGCTAGACCGGATTGATATTCACATTGAAGTGCCAGCTTTAAGGTATGAAGAACTTGCCCAAAAAGAACCCGGCGAGCCATCGGCTAAGATTCGGGAACGAGTGAATAAGGCACGGCAGATTCAATTGGAACGGTTTAAGAATCTTAAACGGCGCCGACCAATTTTCTGTAATGGACAGATGGAGACCAAAGAGATTAAGCGGTTTTGCGAAATTGACGAACCTTGTGCCAAATTGCTGAAACAGGCGATTGACCATCTTGGACTTTCGGCACGCGCCTATGACCGAATTCTCAAAGTTGCTCGCACCATTGCGGATTTAGCTGCGGTAGATAATATTATGCCGCCGCATATCGCAGAAGCGATTCAGTATCGAACCCTGGACCGGAATGTTTGGCGATAGTTTGACCAGAATGGTGTTAAAGTCCTACCGGTATGGCAAAGGTAAAGAAAAATGGTTCAAAAAGTTCAAAATGGTTCAAAAGTTGGAAAGGAGTAGAATTTGAAAGATAAAATCTTACAAAGGAAGGCGAAGGTTGCAATTATCGGTTTGGGTTATGTTGGCTTGCCAATGGCAATTGAAGTGGCAAAAGCCGGCTTTGAAGTGATGGGAATCGATGTTGACTCGAAAAAGGTTAAAGCAATTAATAGGGGTAAAAGTTATATTGAGGATGTGCCTTCGGATGAATTAGAGGCATTGGTTAGCGCTAAGAAAATTAAAGCCTACAAGAGTTATCAAGTCTGTGGTCAATGTGATATTATCAATATCTGTGTACCAACCCCATTCACAAAAACTAAAGACCCGGATATCAGTTATATTATAAATTCGGGCGAAGAGATTGCTAAATATCTTCGACCTGGCCAACTGATTGTATTACGGAGCACGACTTTTCCGGAAACGACGGAAAAAATCCTTCTGCCGATTTTAGAGAAATCCGGTTTGAAAGTCGGTAAGGATTTTTATCTATCCTTTGCGCCGGAACGGATTGACCCCGGTAATAAGGTTTTTACCACCAAGACGACGCCAGTGGTTGTAGGTGGCGTGACCCCGAATTGCACCGAGCTGACAAGACTTTTCTATGCTACTTTTGTGGAGGAAGTTGTTCCGGTCTCTAACCCACGAGTGGCTGAGATGACCAAACTTTTGGAAAATATCTTTCGCAGTGTCAATATTGCCTTAGTGAATGAGTTGGCGCTTTTGTGTGAACGGATGGGGGGAATTGATGTTTGGGAAGTGGTGAAGGCGGCTGGGACAAAACCCTTCGGTTTTATGTCGTTCTATCCTGGACCAGGGATTGGCGGGCATTGTATTTTGGTTGACCCTTATTATTTATCCTGGAAGGCACGGGAATATGACTTTCATTCTAATTTTATTGAGTTAGCTGCCCAGACCAATGAAAATATGCCATTTAAAGTGGTTGACAAGTTTTTAGAGATAATGAGCGAAAGAGATGTCTCGGTGAAAAAGGCAACGATTCTAATCTTAGGGGTTGCCTTTAAAAAGAATGTCGCGGATACCCGTAACTCACCAGCAATTAAAGTAATGGAAATTCTCACTGGCAAAGTGAAGAAAATTTATTATAACGACCCTTATGTGCCCAAAATTAAAGTTAGGGGACGAACCGAAAAATCAGTACCTTTGACGAAAGAATTACTCCAAAGGGTTGATTGCGTTTTAATCCTTACCGACCATTCGATTTACAATTACGATGAAATTGTTGAGAATGCTAATTTGATTTTTGATACCCGCAATGCTATTAAGCAACGGGGATTAAAAAATGTCTACACTTTAGGGTTTAGACCAACTTGATAAATTTTTGGATTGACACCCTAACCGAAATTCGTTAAAATTACAATGTGACAATAAATGCCTTGACTGATGGATGTTTCGAACATCTCGAATGCGAAGATTTGGTTAAAAAGCACATTAAGGATTAAAAAATTGAAATTGAGCGAATCCTTCTTATATCGGTCAGTGAATCTCCTTCCTTTCCAATCAAACTAATTGAATGTCAAAGGCATTTTGTCAGCACCACCGAAAGATGAAAATTATCGGTGGCAATTTTTATATCAAGGAGGTAAAATGAAAAAGAGTGGCTTACTCTTAACAATCCTGTGCCTGCCGCTTCTCCTTTGGGCAGGAACAATCACAAAAACCTTCACCTTTAACGCCGACGAACTCGTTTTCCAAAAGGTTTCCGGTTATGATTTGGTAACGCTACCAAATTGTCTTAATACTTATGAGATTGGTAGTCCCTTATTGCCAATTGCGCTTTACACAGTTTGCGTCCCAGCTAATGCCACGGTTACTAAGGTTGAGGTCTTAAGTCGAAAGCAAGTTGAGATTCCGGGCGAATATTTAATCTATCCGGTCCAGCCAGGCATACCGCTGAATCTAACCGGACCGGTACCATTTCAGGAGCCAAATCCTTTGATTTATTCATCGGCTGAACCGTATCCAAAAGAGTTGGTCAGTTATAGTCCAACCGGTTCTAAGGCTGGTTATCGGCTATGTGATTTCATCCTTTATCCTTTACAGTACTTTCCACAAGCCCAAAAATTAGTTCTCCATACCGATTTGGAAGTGAGGATAACTTATCAAGAAGGCACCATAACGCCCAAGGAACTAACTCTAAAACAGGTAGAATTATTTGGCAAAGAAGTGCGCCGACTTGTCATTAATCCTGATGATGTCGCACAATTCGCTCCACCGCGAAGGAATACTTTGCAGGGTGATTTGGAATATGTGATTATTACGAGCGATGCCTTTGTGTCCAACTTCCAACCTTTGGCGGATTGGCGAACTAAAATGGGATTAAAGGCCGAAGTTAAGACCACGACCTGGATTTATGCTAACTATACTGGTTATGATAACCCAGAGCGGATTCGGAATTTCATTATTGACCAGTTCCAGAATCACGGGTTAATCTACGTTGTTTTAGCCGGTGATGTGGCGGTTGTACCAGTGCGCAATGTTCGAATCAGTTATAGTGGTTACACCTATGATGCTCCGAGCGATTGGTATTTTGCGGATTTAGATGGTTCTTGGGATGGTAATCACAATCATATCTGGGGAGAAAGGGTTGGCGATTCGCTTGACCTTTATGCCGATGTCTATGTTGGTAGGGCACCGATTGATAATATAACCCAAGCCAACGGCTTTGTTAATAAAGTCTTCACTTACGAAAAAAATCCGGATCCGAATTATATCAAAAAGGTTTTATTGCCTTGTGTAATGTTATTTTCTCAGTATAACTATCACGGTCGGATTGTTTCGGATTCAATCGCTAATATTACGCCTTCGGGTTGGATTGATTCTTATATTATTGATGCAACTACTACCACTCCGATGCAGGATTCAATCAATGCTGGTTTTCACTTCTGTCATGTCGCCGCTCACGGTAATGTAACCATTATGGGTGACCAGTCCGGTCATACAATTTATAATAGTAGTACCGCCCAATCCCAAACCAATGCCACCAAACTCGGAATTTTCAATTCAATTGCTTGCGATTGCGGTTATTTTGATTATTCTTCGTATGACTGTTTAGCCGAAGAATGCATCAATAATCCCAATGGTGGTTTTATTGGTGTGATAATGAATGCCCGGGAAGGTTGGGGTTCGCCACCAAGCGCCGGTCCTTCGGAAAGGTTAGATATTCGTTTTTATGACTTTATCTTTAATCACGATACGGTAACATTAGGTCCAGCCCATTATCGCTCAAAAGAGTTTTATCGCAGTCTAATTTTATCGGATGCGCTCTGGCATTTCTGTGCTTTGGAACTCAATCTGTTAGGTGAACCAGCTTTACTTATGTGGACCGAGTCGCCACAAAGTCTTACTGTTAATTTTCCCGCAGTTGTGCCAATTGGAACTTCGACTTTAACGGTCAATGTCACCAGTGGTGGTTTCCCAGTAGCCAACGCCTTGGTCTGTGCGATAAAACCGAACGAAGTATATACCACCGGTCGAACTAATAGTGCTGGCAGCGTCGATTTAACCATTACACCATTGACGCCTGGTGAATTGTATATAACAGTTACCGGTCATAATTGCTATCCATTTGAAGATAGCGCTTTAGTCCGAAGTTCTGGTGCCTATGTGGCTCATCTGCGACACTTAATTGATGATGTCGCTGGTGGTAACGGCGATGGTATCGTTAATCCGGGTGAGAATATCGAAATGCCAACTTGGGTGAAGAACTGGGGAAATCTTACTGCTGAAAATGTTTCCGGTAAATTAACTTCATCTTGTCCAAATGTTACTTTGACCGATACTTTGAAAGACTTCGGCACGATTTTGGCTGGTGATTCGGCTTTTACCGGAGCCGATGGCTATAATTTTACAGTTGCGCCTGGTTGTACTAATGGCTATTTGATTCCTTTGCGTCTTATCTGTCGTGACCAGAATGATAGTATCTGGCAATCCAATATTAATATTCTCGTTGGTACCTGCGTTTTAAATTATGCGAGTAAAATCGTCCATGACCCTGCTCCTGGTGGTAATAACAACGGCAGAGTTGATCCTGGGGAGACAGCTGATTTAATTGTCGTTTTGCGAAATACCGGTTTGGGCAACGGTTATAATGTGTCAGCGATTTTGAAGTCCGGCGATACCCGCTTGACGGTGCTGGATTCTGTCGGTACTTTTGGTACAATTTACCGCGATACGACTGGTACTAATGAGACCGACCGGTTTACAATATTAGCCTCCAATACGATTCCCCAACAGACACCAATTCCTTGTACATTACGGATTACCGCGGATGGTGGCTATACCGTAACTCGTAGTTTTAATTTGATAATTGCTGAGGTTAGAACTTTTGACCCAATTCCGGATGGACCAAGAACTCCACCGCTCTATTGGGCTTATGACGATACCGATGTGCTTTATACCAACTGTCCTAATTATGAATGGGTTGAGATTAGAAGCATTGGCACTCAACTCTACTACCCCCAAAATGACGATGTCCTTTTGGTTAATCTGCCGCCATCATTTGGACCGGTAAAGTACTATGGTAACCGCTATACATCTTTGTCAGTTAGTGCTGATGGTTTCGTTGTTTTCGGCAATAATTTACACGAATGCTACCGCAATCAACCAATCCCCACCGACTCTTTGACTGCTTTTATTGCTTTAAATTGGGATGACCTGCACCCAAATTATCAAAGTTCAGGTTATGTTTACTATTATCACGATTCTACCAATCATCGGTTTATCATTGAATATGACAGTGTCTATTATTGGAATAACTATGACCTTCGCGATAAATTTGAGCTTATCATCTATGATACAACGGTTGTGACACCAACTGGTGATAATATCCTAATTGCCCAATACCAAACCGCTAATGGTTATACCAGTTCAACGATAGGAATCCAAGACCCAACCCAATCCATTGGCATTCAATATCTCTATAACACCAACTATCACCAAGGTGCTGCGCTAATTACGCCGAGACGGGCAATTAAATATATTACGGGTGAGCCAATTACTGGTATTGAAAAATCAGAAGCGAAAGAGATTACAACGGCTAATGCCTTACGGCTTGAACCTTGTTTTCCAAATCCCTTCCGAAACCGAACGAGTTTCCGTTACAATTTGGTTAAACCAGGACAAACTGCTTTGAGAATCTATAACGCAAGTGGAAGACTGGTGACAACTCTGGTGCAAGGATTACAAAATGCTGGTTCTTATTCAATAACCTGGGATGGAAAAGATAATTTGGGCAGATTGGTTGCCTCAGGTGTCTATTTCTATACACTCACCTGTGAAGAAACGACGATAGTCCGAAAGATGTTAAAGGTAGAATGAAAAAAGGAGCGAAGATGAAGTTAATTAAAATCTGGGCTTTATTGCCAATACTTTTCAGTTTGGCGTCGGCTTTAATTGGTCCTGACTTACAAGTCAAGATGGATAAGGCCAGTTCTTCTGATTTACTACCGGTGAATGTGATATTAAAAGAACAAGCTGATGCCGGGCTTCTCAACCAGATGTTTAAAGGTTATCCTAAGAAGGTGCGGAAAGTCGAAGTTGCCCGAACTCTTCAACAGTTCGCTCAAGAAAAACAAAAGGGAGTTATTGACTTCTTAAGACCTTATGTCGAATCGCAAAAGGTGACCTCGGTAACACCATTATGGATTGTTAATGCGATTCACTGCAATGCGACTAAAGATGTGATAACCTTACTTTCCGAACATCCTTCGGTCTGGTTTGTTGAGTATGATTTAATCTATTCGCCTAATCTGTTACCAAAACCAGTTAAATCGGATATTACCGAAGCGATAACTTGGGGTGTCCGAAAGATTCGCGCGCCACAGGTTTGGGCATTAGGTTATACCGGTGCTGGAATAATTGCTGGGATGATTGATACCGGGGTCAATTATAACCATCTCGACTTGCGTGACCATATGTGGACCGACCCGAATTATCCTAATCATGGTTGGAATTTTGAATATAATAATAATGACCCGATAGATATAAGAGGCCATGGTACTCATACCGCTGGAACCGTGGCATCCGATGGAACAGCCGGCACCCAGTGTGGTGTTGCACCGGATTGTCAAATAATGGCTTTGCGGGTGCGGACGGTTGCCGATTCGGTTGCTGAGAACCAGGTTTGGCAGGCGATGCAATTCGTCATCTCGCCACCACTCTCACCGGATAATGGGGGTGACTTTATCAGTATGTCTTTAGGTTGGTGGCTCTCTTGGAATCCAAGACAAGCAATTTGGCGAACCAGTTGCAATAATGTCGGTGCCGCTGGGATTCCAATGATTGTGGCAGCAGGTAATGAGCGAGAATATCAAACGCCGCCGAATGCCTGCCGTTGCCCAGGCAATGTGCCGCCACCTTGGTGGAACCCCCAGAATACCGGTACTGGTGCTTTGTCTAATGTCATATCAGTCGGTGCCCTTGATTCGCTTGATGCCTATGCCTATTTTTCGAGCCCTGGCCCAGTCACTTGGCAGAACGTAGCGCCGTTTAATGATTATCCCTACCCACCGGGTTTGACTCGACCTGATGTTTCGGGTCCAGGGGTAGCTGTTATATCCTGTGATTATAATTCCAACAATGGCTATGTTCCAATGGACGGAACTTCGATGGCAACACCTCATACCGCCGGGATTGTTGCTTTGATGCTTGAGAAGAATCCGGAATTGCTACCCTGGGAAATCGATTCAATCTTAGAAGTTACCGCGGTTGATTTAGGTCCAGCCGGTAAAGACAACGATTTCGGTGCTGGTCGGATTGATGCACTAAATGCAATAAATCATACTCAATTACCCGGTGGTGTTCGTCCGCTTCGCTATACAATCATTGACAATTCACCTGGCAACTTAGACAGCATCATTAACCCAGGAGAAGGCATTGAAATGCCGGTTTGGGTAATCAACCGTACCGGTCGAGAGATTCAAGGTTTGCGCGGTATTCTTCGTTTAGCCAATCCTGACCCTAATGTTACCGTTACTGATTCGGTTAAATATTTCGGTAATATTGCTGCGGGCGACTCGGCTTATACTGGTGCTGATGGTTATAATTTCATGGTTGCTGCGGCTTGCACCAATGCGTATCCAATTCCTTTACAGTTAATTTGTGTTGACACCTTAGATACAGTCTGGACTAACAATCTGGGACTTCGCGTTGGGACACCGGTTCTTTTCCCTGGCCAAGTCAATGTCTTTGACCCACCGCCTGGTGGTAATGGTAATGGTAAAGTTGACCCGGGTGAGACTGCATTCGTGGAAGTCGGAATTCGAAATCGCGGGTTGGGCAATGGTTATGATGTAACTGCCTATTTAATTTCTGGTGACAGTAGACTCTTAATCTTAGATTCAATTGGAACCTATGGCAATATTTTGCACGATACGATTGGTTTTAATACCACTGACCGTTTTCAAGTTTATGCCCATAGTTCGATTCCACGTGAGACTCAAATTCCTTGCACTTTAAGGATTATTGCTGCTGGTTATCCGGTGCAAACCCGTGCCTTCGCAATTGATATTGGGCGTTTGACTGCGACCGACCCAATCCCTGATGGTCCACGAACTCCACCATTATACTACGCCTATGATAATGTTGACTCTTTCTATGTTGAGCATCCGACCTACGAATGGGTTGAAATAAACACTATCGGCACAAGATTGACTTTATCCGATGACCAGACCGTGCAAATTACCTTACCGGCTTCTTTTGGTCCTTGGAAATTCTATAATCAGCGATACACTCAACTCTCAATTTGCTCCAATGGTTGGATTGCACCAGGTTATCAAACTGCTACCACTTACCTTAACCAGCGAATTCCTGACCAAACCTCAACCAATCCCAATGGAATGGTCTGTGCCAATTGGGATGATTTGTACCCGAACAATAGCGGTGTTGGTGGGGTTTATTATTATCATGACGCAGCAAATCACCGATTCATCATTGAATATGACAGTGTACCCTATTGGGGAGCGACAACGATTATGGATAAATTCCAAATCATCATTTATGACACGACACTTGCAGCTGCGGATGGTCATAATGAAATTATAGTCAATTATATGACCGCAAACCGGTGGAATTCAAGCACAGTGGGAATTGAAGACCCAACCAATCAGATTGGAATCTGTGCTTTATTCAACGATACCCTACACCGTGCCTGTGCGCCTTGGGTGCCACGCAAAGCGATAAAATATACTACTGATACTATTGCAATAGTAGAATTGACTGAAAGACCAACTAAATCCACTTTGACCGAAAACCTTTCGCTAAAAATTTCTAATCCCGCTCATAAAATCGCTTTAATAAAATTCCAAATTCCTAAAAAATGTCCGGTTTCGCTTCTGGTATTTGATGCTACCGGTCGGTTTGTAGCCAATCTCTTTGATTCCAAAGACAAAAGCGTTGAACCAGGTATTTATACAATTCGTTGGGATGGGAAAGACGACTCGGGTAAAAGAGTAGCGTCCGGAATTTACTTCTATCGGCTAAAAACCGAAGATAAAGAACTAACCAAAAAGACAATATTTTTTAAGTAAGGAGGTGAAAACTGAAAACAAAACAACAAAAGCCGATAAATAAAATAAAAAAGGAGGTCAAACAAAGATGAAACAGTTAGCAAAGACCTTATCAGCCATAATCCTGGGATTTACCTTAGGATTAGGTTCTTGGCTACCGATTGGTAACACAACAAAACCGACTGCACCGGAAATGAAATTTTTGCGTTCCAACCAATTCGAAACGATTTTGGAGATTGACCTTTTCGGCATCGAACAAAATACCGAAATTGTGGACGGTGTTGCCTATACGGTTCTTTCAATTCCAGGCGAACCTGGAACAACCCAGGATATCGGATTTCCCCAATTACCAAAAATCTGCCGAACTATTGGAATACCGGATGAAGCCAAGGTTTCGATATCAATCATCGAGTCGGAATATAAGACTTTGGAAAATATCCTAATTTATCCTTTTCAACCACCAACGACCGATGAACGGCAAGAACCGCCTTTTACAATAAATCGAACCGCTTATGAACAAGACCGCTTTTATCCAAGCGAAAACGCTATTGTTGCCCACCAAGCCCAATGGCGAGAACTTTATTTAGCAAATGTGGAAATTATTCCCTTTGCTTATAATGCCAAGCGAAAAGAATTAAGAGTCTATCATCACCTAAAAGTTAGAATCACTTATACCGATGGTCGCTTAGTGCAGAAAACGATTGAACCCTGGTTAGCAAGAATCTACAAGAAGACGATTGCCAATTATGACATCCTTTATGCTTCCGGACTGTTTGATGTCCGTTATCTTGATAATCCTGGTATTCGCTATTTAGTCCTTTGCCATCCTGATTATACCCAAGCGATTGACAGTCTTGTCCAATGGTACAACAAACGAGGAATCGAGACCAGGGTCATTAGTAAAGTATGGACTGGTTATAATGAGGTGAAAGATTCAATTCGGGCTGAATATAACCGCAATAGTCCACCGGTCTTACGCTGGGCTTTATTAGTTGGTGATGTTGACCGAATGCCAACCGGGACCTGGGGCACAACCACAATTTCCGATTACTGGTTTGCTGATTTAAGTCCCACCCTTGATTTATATGCTGAGATTGGTGTTGGTCGTTTCTCTTGCGCTGATGCATCTGATTTAGCCAATCAGGTCCGTAAGGTACTCAAATACTCCAAAAACCCACCAATGGAAGGTTGGCTAAATAAATCAGTCTTGGTTGCTCACAGCGAACAATATCCTGACAAATATTCTGCCTGCAAACGTGGTATTTATAACCACAACTATCCTTATTATCGGTTTACGATGGATACGCTAATGGGACAATTCGTAGGAAATCCGGCGGTTGCCGCGGCAATCAATGAAGGCAGGAATGTAGTGAATTATCGTGGCCACGGTGATGAAGATGAATGGTGGCAATGGGGAACAACCGGTTCTTGGAATATCGGTGATATTAACGCCCTTACCAATGGTGACCGAACCCCAATCGTTTATAATATCTGTTGCCGTAACCATGTCATCACTTATTCGCCAATGTGTATTGGTGAAGCCTGGGTGCGAAAATATCCAGGTGGTGCAGTCGCTTCGCTCGGAGCAAGTGTTGACTCTTATACCATTCCCAATCACGGTCTTGACAGTATGCTTTACCGCGGCCTCGGTGATACGGTTGACTTAGTAATTCCAGGGGTTAGGACTTACTATGCTCCGGTCTGGGACTTGGGCTGGCTTTTGAATCTTGGCAACGCCCATATGGTGCGTTATCACGGGTCTTACGGTGCCGATAATGCCCGTGCCTATTTCTGGTTAGGCGATCCGGCAATGGAAGTCTGGACCGGGACACCGCAAACCCCTGATGTTACTTATCCACCGTCCGTTCCGCTTGGTCCTTATGATTTAACCGTAACCGTTAGTGCCAGTGGTTCACCAGTTGAAGGGGCTTTGGTCTGCGCTCGAAAATCCAATGAATTCTATGTCTATGGCTATACCAATGCCTTTGGCCAGGTTACCTTATCAATCAATGCTACTTCGGTTGGTGAATTTGATGTCACAGTTAGCGGTCATACTATTCTACCTTTTGAAGGCACTTGCTTGGCAAGAGTCACTGGTCAGCCCTATGTTACCTATCTGCGTCATATCATTGATGATGTAGCCGGTGGCAATGGTGACGGTATTGTTAATCCAGGTGAAACCATCAATCTACCAACCTGGATTAAAAATCACGGCGATGAAAACGCCTATGGCGTTACTGGTTATCTCCGTACCACTGACCCTAATATCACTATCTCGGATTCGGTTAAGTCGTTCGGTGATGTACCAGCCCACGATTCAGCCTTTACCGGCACTACCGGTTATAACTTCACAGTTAGCACTGCTTGCACCAATGCTTATACCTTACGGTTTACTCTCCACTGTGTGGATGTCCAAGATTCATTCTGGGATTCCAACATTTTTATCACAGTGGGCGCTCCAGTTATTAGTTATGTTACCAATGCGGTTAATGATTCTGGTCAAGCCCGGCCCAATGGTAAACTTGACCCGGGTGAGACTGGACAGTTAATCGTTACCTTACGCAATCTGGGACGGGGCAATGCTTATGATGTCTCAGCAATTTTGCGTTCGGGTGATTCTCGCCTGACCGTTAATGATTCAGTTGGCACTTTTGGCACAATCTTAGTTGACAGTTTGGGCAATAACAATAGTGACCGATTTGTGGTTACCGCTTCATCGTTAATACCGCCAGAAACTAATATTCCTTGTACCTTATATATCACCGCAGCAGGCGGTTATTCAGTAGTTAGAACCTTCGTTATCGGTGTTGGTGTTATTACTGCAATTGACCCAATTCCGGACGGACCACGCGAACCACCGCTTTATTATGCCTATGATGATGTTGACACCTTCTATATTGAGCATCCGACCTACGAGTGGGTTGAAATCAATACTATTGGCACAAGACTAACTTTATCCGATGACCAGACCGTTCAAATCACATTACCGGCTTCTTTTGGTCCTTGGAAATTCTATAATACCCGGTATACGCAACTCTCAATCTGCTCTAATGGTTGGATTGCACCGGGTTATCAAACTGCCACTGCTTATTCTAATCGCCGGCTACCCGACCCAACTTCAACTAATCCGAATGGAATGGTCTGTGCCAATTGGGACGATTTATACCCGAACAATAGCGGCGTTGGTGGAGTCTATTATTATCATGACGCAGCAAATCATCGGTTCATCATTGAATACGACAGTGTGCCTTATTTTGGCGCGACAACGATTATGGATAAATTCCAAATCATCATATATGATACGACGCTGGCAGCTGCGGATGGTCACAATGAAATTATAGTAAATTATATGACCGCAAATCGTTGGAACTCGAACACAATTGGCATCGAAGACCCAACCAATCAGATTGGAATCTGTGCCTTAGTCAATGATACACTCCATCGTGGCTGTGCACCTTTTGGACCGCGCCGGGTAATAAAATACACCACTGACTCACCAACACCTCAACCAGGTATCGCTCAAGAACCTTCGGCTATTTTGAAGACCGATATCGTTACATCGCTACGGATTTATCCTAATCCATTCTACAAAAACCTCAAGATTCAGTTCGGAATAAACTACGACGGTCCGGTTTCTTTAACGGTTCACGATATCCAAGGCCGTTTGGTTAAGACAATAATTTCGGGCAATCTTAAGGCTGGTTATTATACCCTTAACTGGGATGGCAGAGACGAGAAAGGCAGAAAAGTTGCTAACGGTATCTATTTCTACGAGTTGCGAACGAATAACGAAAAGCTCATAACCAAAGCGGTGCTAATGCGTTAAAGCAAAGAGGTAGAAGGGGCGGGGAGATTATCCCCGCCCCTTTCGCTTTAATATTTCTAAAGACCCTTTAATTTTTCTAAAGTATTTATTTCAATTTTTTAAAGTTTCAGGTAAGTTATTGATTTCTCAAGACAGATTTGATCTTGACATATCATTAGGGGCTAGGCTCGGGCTAGCCCCTGGCTACCACCTATACGGTAGGCGGGGCAGTATCGGGGTTAGGACCTAAACCAACAAGGTAGGTTGCCACAAGCGATAGTTCAGGTCTGGTTAGTAGGTTGATTTTTGAGGCGGTTTGGAATCGAGTTCGTAAGGTTGTTGACGAGACGACTACCGAGTTGGATTTATAAACCGGTTCGGCGACTGGTGGGCAGGCAAGTTTTTAATCTAAAATGTTACTGATTTTGGGCTTTCTCTATTATTGGCCACCCAGGGTAGATTTCGTTGAACTCAGGACCTCCTCACCCAATGGATAAAACTCGTCACAGACCTCTTTTAAGCGAAAACTTGTGGTCTCCTGAAAACTGTACACTTCGACTTTTTTCCCTTTGGCTTTTAATTGGTTAAGGAGGGAAACGAAATCGCCGTCACCGCTAACCAATGCCAAAATATCAAATTTATCGGCCATTCCTAAGATATCAATCGCGATATTGACATCCACATCACCTTTCTTAGAACCATCGCCCCGCACAATCAAAGGTTGCGTCTTGACTTCAAAACCGAGTCGGGTCAAATAATTGGTAAATCCGGACTGGTTAAAATCGGGCGCCGCAACAACATAAGCGATTGCCGAATGACAAATCCGGTCTCTTATCACATAACTTTTTAACTTTTCGTAGTCAACGATATTCTGATAAAGGTCTTTTGCCGCATAAAAGATATTCTGCGTGTCAACAAATAGTCCAACCCGAGACCGTTTTAATTCGCTCGGTTCTTTGGTTTTATCCAATCGGGTTAAGAATGGCTTCATTCCTTTAATTTCCCGGTCAAGTTCTCTTAAACTAACTAAAATCTCTTGGGTCTGTTTCATACTTTGCGTTTGATATTGTGTCCAATCGCGATGAATTTTTTCTAATAGATTTGTGACCTGAGCCAAAAATGAATCGGTATTGCTCAAATCTTTCATCTTTTCTAATTCATAGTGGAGACGTTTATTCTCTTTTTCTAACTCACGAATTGTCTCTTTATCGCGTTGCCGAAGCGCAATCTCATTCCGGAGGGTGGCAATTTCGGATTGGAGTCGGTTTTGGATTTGAATAAGACTCTCTTTTTCTCTTTGTAATTCGCCTTTCTTATGACCCAAAACTACTAATTCTTGGCGCAATTTCTCCCGTTCATTTTTTAGGGCATTGACTTTCTCTTGTTCTTGTGCCAGTTCTTTTTCTAATTGTTCAATTCTATCGGTTGTCCCTTCGTCCTCCATTTGGTCAGGGGTCTCTTGGAAGCGAATTTTTGTTCTGGCAAGAAGTGAAGGGATTAGCTTTAATGATTTATTGATAATTTTGGGAATCTGTTTTAACGCCTCGGGTCTGCTGTCAGTAGCCAATGCCCAAAGTATTTTTCCTACCTGTTCATTTTCAATAAATTCTTGGGTGCGTTGCGGCAAATTTTTTAATTCGGTTTTACTGAGTTGCTTAACCAAAGCTATCTCAGCTTCACTTGCCCGGTCGAAATGGTGGCTAAGTTCTTTGGTTGGCTCTTCCTGAAGCACTTCGGCTAAATCAACCGTTAAGATCATAATTGGAATTTTATCAATCCGTTGTCCCGGATAAGCAACGCCATAATTATTTAACCACTTGGTTATCTCTTTTCGGGAAAGGGTCTCGGTTATTAAGAAGTTGAGTCCTTCGGTGCCGATAAGACGGAATCTGTTTATTTCCATAACAAATCCGTTAATGAATTAAATCGAGCGCATCGGCAAGCCAAAGATAGGTCTGAAGGATAAGGGGTTCAACTTCCAATGATTCAACTTGATTGGGGGATTTGATTCTTTGATAAATCGCCTCGAGCCGATTGATTAAAAAACGATAATTAGCCTTAAGGAATGGCGTCTTTTCTTTAGCGAAACGCTCCTCCATAAAACGACAGATTCGGTTGATAAAAAATTGGTCGGACAATTCAAAGTCTTCGGTTTTCTCGGTTGGTAATAAAAACGCGGCGAATTCTTTTAAGGCTTCCGATAGATTACTTACCGCTTGGCTTCGGTCAATGATTCTAAATTCTAATGCCTGGTTTAAGTGATTTAATACCTTTGGGCAAAGCTTTGCCAATCGTTGATTGACTGAGTTTAATTTGTCATCAAAGATTCCGGCGATATTTTGGGTTAGCCGGTAACGCAAATAGATTTCCGAGGCAAAGCTATAAACCCGGTTTTTCATTTGAGTAAAAGCACGTTCAAGTAGGGATAGACTTAAAGGGGCGGTCATTGAATAAGTCTGTTTGTAATATTCCCGGTCGGTAAGATAACTCATCTCCAGTTCTTTTAAAGGCATTGTCAGGGTAGCACGACCCGGTTCAGCAACCAGTTCACCGGTAACCAAAAATTGGTCCTTGAGTTGGGCTAAAAAACAATCATCCGGAAACGAACGCAATCGTCTTAAAGCATAGTATTCGGTCATCTCTTCTTTTGATAATTGGGGAAGTTCCTTTAAGACCGTCTCGCTTTGATAACCCTCAAGTTCAGATAATGACCATAACTCATAACTTCGATTTTTTACCATTCGGGACAGGTGGAGTAGTTTTTGGAATATTGAGATAAGGTCATGGTCTTCACGATTGTTGCATTCGGTGAGGATTTCTTGTGCCAGTTCAATAATTTCGCCAATCAGATTTTCCGCCATAATTGAAGTTTAACTTTTCCATTTTCAAAGTCAATCAAAATCATCAGTGCTAATGATATTTTGCCGAATCCAATCTTGGACTTGACTTTTGGGTTTTTATAAAGAGAATAAATTGTGCCAAGATGTGCCGGTTGTAATCAAGATTCTATCACAATTAACCAAAGTTTAGGCTTCTGCGCTAATTGCATAAAGCAGAAATTTAATGAATACCAAGCACGAATTCACATCATTCATAAGGAGTCAAGGCTGGAATTTGACCTGCCACTTACACCACCCGATACTGGCAAACATAAGTGCCGATTGTGTTTCAATCAGTGCCGATATGATACTTTTGGTTATTGTGGTGAAACTGAACATAAGGCAGCTTACGCCTATCTTGATTATTATTTCGACCCCTTGCCGACCAACTGTGTAGCGGATTGGGTCTGTCTTGGTAAAAATGAATACGGTTATAAAAACTTGGCAGTCTTTTTCCGTTCCTGCACCTTTAATTGCCTTTTTTGCCAAAATTGGCATTTTAAGAACCCAAAGAAGCGTAAAGTTGAAGTTAAAGAGATTTTATCTTCAATAGATGAAAAGACAACTTGCATATGCTATTTTGGTGGCGACCCGACACCAAGTTTACCTTTTGCGCTAAATCTCAGTAATCAAATCCTAAAACAAAGAAAAAATTTTCGAATCTGTTGGGAGACCAATGGCGGTATGAATCCGAAACTTTTAGAACGGATGGTTGAGTTGTCTTTAAAAAGCAATGGCATCTTGAAGATTGATTTTAAGACATTTTCTGAAGAATTAAGTTATGCCCTATGTGGTGTTTCTAATCAGCAAACACTAAAGAACATCAAATTAGCTGCTACCTATTTTGATAAACGACCGGAAATACCAATATTAGTTCTTTCCACACTATTAGTTCCTGGCTATATTGATAAAGATGAATTAGAAAATATGGCTAAATTTATTGCTGACCTTAATCCGAATATTCCTTGGGCATTACTCGCCTTTCATCCTCAATTTTATATGACTGATTTACCAACAACTTCAAAGAAGCATGCCGAACAAGCGATTGATGTTGCCCAAAAATATGGGATAAAGAATGTCCGAATTGGCAATATCAATTTATTGGGCAATGCCTATTAATTTTCAATCCCTAATTATATAAACTCTAACTGTATCAAAGGTCTCTGACCCGAAATGACCAATACCGTCGCCTAAGGTATCAATCCTTGGTGGTCCGATTTCATATCGGTAACGATTCGCATCCAAGGCAAAATTCTTGATTTGATAAAATCCCGAACTATCAAAATAGGCATCTTTGTAAAGATTCATATCTAAAAAAGTATCAGTGGTGATTAGTGGTAGAATAAAGCCCAAAGTATCGGTCGTATCGGCTTGGAGTGGGACAATGAAATAAGTCTTCGAGCCTTCACTCTTTGTCCAGGTAAAAATTGGCAGTGAACTGGTATGGAGGGTTTCGCCAGCAATCGGTTTTGTAATTCGAAAGGTATCAGGAACCGTAGTTGTTGCCAAAACAGTATCACCTTCATAAGCAACCAAGAGATGATAACTCGCCAAAGGTTTTACCCATCTTGTATTTGTATCATCGTGATAAAATCCTGGGGTATCGGATTCAATAAAGCGAATCGTATCAAGAAGTTCTTTATCCAAGATTAAAACCGTGGCACCCGAAATGCCGGTTGTATCAGTTATTGTCTCAGTGATACTATAGGTCTTATCAACAATCACGGTTTGGGTTGATAAATTTGGCGAAAGCACACAAAATACCACCAGTTGCTTCTGATGCTCTTCTTTCGGCTTCGAACTATGGCAGGAAATCAATAAAAACAAAGTAGCAAATAGTAATAATAAATATTGGTGTTTATTTGCATTGGTTCTCATATCAAAAATCAATCTTTATTCCTAATGTTGGCAAAATTGGTAGCATATAAAACGCCTTTCTTGGCGGTGGTTCGTAATCGTAGTCATAATAATAGAAGAATAGGTTTTTATGATTATAGACATTTATAATCTGAAAAGAGACCTGTAAATCTATTCGCCTGATTCGGAAATTTCGTTCAATACCGATATCCAGTCGCTGATAGTCGGGATAACGCGAACCATTTTTATTGCCCATAATTTCCTGCCAGGTAAACCAATGTCGGTCGTGACGAAAACTCAAGTCCCAGCGCCGCATTCTTGCAATCACTTCGGTATAAGGTAAACCTGAGCCATATTCCCAGCGTGCCGAAAAATAAAAACCTTTGGGTAAGGCAAACCGACCAATCAGATTTAACATATGGCGACGGTCATAATTCGGTGAGTAAGTTGCTTTGCCAAAAGTTGTTTGGGCATAACCTAAGGAATAAGCGAGCCAGCCAGAGATTTTGCCAAAGTCTTTTTTCAAAAGCAAATCAATACCATAAGAGTTACCAGTTCCTTGTTGAAACATCGTCTCTTCAATTCGTTGCGCTTCAATCGTATCACTCATCGTATAAATCCGATAATAATGTTTATAGTAAGTCTCGAGGGTTAAAGTTATATCATTGGTAAACCAGTGTTCAAACCCAAAGATATAATGATTGGCATCTAATGGTCTATAGTCACCAAAAACTGGCACCCAGAAGAATAGAGATGGAATTGGATTAAAATCTGGAATCAGGGCACTAACAAATTGATAGTATTTACCCAGTGCCAATTTTAATGCGGTATTTTGACCAAGGAAATATTTTATTCCCAATCTCGGTCCAGGTAATAAATAATTATGCCATTGCTTGTAATGTAAAAAATAATCTTCGACTCTTAACCCAGGTTCGATAATAAGTTTGTCGTAAGGACGATAACGGGTCTGGCAATAAATAGCGAAATAATAAGGCGTGCCATAAATATCATAATTGAAACCACCAAAAAGACTGTCGTTGTAACGGAAACCGTAAATATGTCCTTCAAAGCCAAATCCCAATTCGTTATTTTTATTTAAAAGACAGGTAAAATCAGATTTCAGAGTAAATTCCTGTACCCAGTCCTTGACCCTAATCACATTGGATGCGATATTCATATCATAAAGATAATGATTAAAGGTAAAATAAGTCTTGTTGAGCAATTTAGGATTAAAGATATGATTGACTAATAATGAAGCCATCCGATTGCCCCAAATTAGATTAACCCGCTCGCCACCGGTTCCAAAATCCAAAAGGTCGGTATTAACAAAGCCAGTAAGGCTGAGTTTCGTAGATTGGCCCAATTCAAAAATCGCTTTAGCATTAAAGTCATAGAAATAGTAAGGAAAATCTATGCCAACTAATTTGAGGACTTTGTCAAAATAAGTCCGACGGAAAAAGGTTAAAAATGAACCTTTTGGTAAAGGACCTTCCACTAAGACCTTGGTGCCTAAGATACCCGGTGCAATAGAACCAGCCAAGCGATTCTTATTTCCCTCCCGAGTTGTGATATCAAGCACTGAAGACAGTCTACCACCAAATTCGGCTGGAAAACCACCGGCAAGAAGTTCCACACTTTTTACTGCATCCGGGTCAAAGACAGAAAAGATGCCAGCCAGATGACCGGGGTTATAAATACTTGCTCCATCCAAAAGGATTAAGTTCTGGTCAGCATTGCCCCCGCGGACATAAAGGGCAGTTGAGAAATCGCTGGTCGAGACAATCCCAGGCAGGGCTTGCAAAGAACGAAATAGGTCGTCTTGGATTACCGCGGGTGGATTCTTAATTTCGATATTGGAAAGGCGGATTGAGCTCGTCTTAACTTTTTTCTCAAATTCGGTGCGCCGGGCACTCACCCGCACTTCACCAATCTCAATTGGTTCTGGCACCAACTGCATATTTAAGGTTAGGACGGTATTGTTCTGAATATTAACCGTTTTTCGTTCGGTCTTGTAGCCGAGATAAGAAAAGACAATCGTATAATTGCCATCAGGGATATTATCAATCAGATAATAACCTTCGCGATTCGTTGCTCCACCATAAGGGGTATTCTCTAAATAGACATTGACTAATTCAATCGGTTCACCAGTGGTTTGGTCTTTAACGAAACCTTTAATTCTACTGGCAAAACCGATTGCTGGTAATATAATAATTAGAATTGGTAGTTTTTTCACTGCCATCTAATTTTATTAATTAATTGCATTTTGTCAAATCTCGATACTCGCTGGCAGCAGAGGTAACAGAAGTGACTCTCTTTTATTTTAAAGGGCAATTAGGACTGTTATTAGTTTCAGGTTCTTTTGCATTTTTTGGCCTCCTTTTGGTCTATAGAATATCGAAGGGGAATAACGATATTATATAAAGAAATACACAACGTTAAGTTGATAAGAATTAAGGTGCTAACCAAAATTCGAAATTAGCGTGCAGGGAATGACGAAATAATAAGGTGGTATCTTTAAACAGCCTTCACAACCGGCCTAAGGAATACCTCCCATACGATATTCCTAAGCAAATCTATTATAAGAATCAAAATATTAAACACTTAAAGAAATTTTAGTTTGAATTTAATCTAATTGTGTTTATAAGCGAAAATGATGGTAGTTGTGTTTCTCTTTTGGAATAAGGGGAATTTAGAATTTGTCTTCAAAGACAGTTTTAATGATTTTAAACCAAGAAAACAAGAATTATCCAAATTAACTGGCATCGGTAATATATGTCTGAATTGAAAAATTTACGCAGCAAAAAACGCCAATTGTCGTTTAAATAAAAATATTATTGACAATATCCCAATTCTATGTAAACTTTTATAAATTATGGAAAGGCAGCGTTTGAGTTTTTAATAAGAGAATGTGAGGCTGTGGCTTGAATGAAAAATTGAATTCGGATTTCCCTATTAAATATTTTAATTATCTTATTGAGAATTTACCCGAAGGGATATGGATCGAAGACAATAATGGCCAGATTATATTTGCTAATAAGCAAATCGTCCAGTTTTGTGGTTTCCGAGCCGATTGGGAATTGGTCGGAAAAACCTGGCGGGAGATAATCTTGCCGAGCGAGATTCAGTGGATTGAGGAGTATCTCCGAAGCATTAAACAGTCAATCGTTACTTTGGAGACACTCTTAAAAACCCCCAGCGGTCCAATGCCAGTGAAGTTATTCATCCTGCCTTTAAAGGAAGCCAACAAAATTGTCGGTCGTGCCTGCTCAGTTTTGCCGATAGAAAAAACAAAAAAAACCGAAACAAAACCTTCCGAAGTTTCGGACTTGCTCCAAGATATTATCGAGAATGCAGTAGACGGGATTTGTATCCTTGAGAATCATTCACTTACCTTTGTTAATCGGCGGTTGGAAGAGATGACTGGCTACAGCAGTGCCGAATTGAACACGCTCAACTTTGAGAATATCTTTCCCTTGCGCGAACGAAAGAAAATTGAAAAAATTCTGCATTCACCCCAAACGATAATTATGCCGGTTCATTATGAAGTTAAGTTACTAAATAAAGTGAAACGGGAGATTGATACCGAACTGCGCGTGGTTCCGATTGAACGCAATCGAAAAAAAGTTTTGCTCTGTTTTTTCCGAGATATAACCCAAATTAAAGAGTTAGAAAGAATGCGGACCGATTTTATTGCAATGGTTTCGCATGAATTGCGAACTCCGCTTACCGCAATCAAGGAAGCAATTTCACTCCTTTCCACCGCGGCGGTAACCAAAGCACCAGAGTTGCCAGTGCGGTTTATTAACATTGCCAAAGAAGAAATTGGTCGGCTTAATCGAATGATTGACAATTTAGTTGAAGTCTCACGCATCGAATCCGGTAAAGTCAAAATGAAACTGGAACCGGTCAAAATCAATTTCTTGATTGACGCCGCAGTTGAAAGTTTAGAAGTTTTGGCGGAAAAGAAAAAGATTAAAATTACCAAGAATTTAGCTAAGGATTTACCAATAATTATGGGGGATAGTGACCGGATCTTTCATTTAATCAGCAATATTCTCGATAATGCAATAAAGTTCACTCCGCGTGGCGGTAGTGTCACAATTGCTACCGAGAAGATTGCGGGTGATTCTCCAATTATTAAGGCGCGTCGGCTTTCGACCAATGAAGATTATGTGATGGTTAGTATTTCCGATACCGGTCCTGGCATTGCCCCCCAAAATTTAGACCGGATTTTCGAAAAATTCGAGAGAATTGAAACACCCGCTGGCAGCGGTGAGGTCGGAATTGGGTTGGGATTAACGATTGCCCGCAATACGGTCGAACTCCATCGGGGTAAAATTTGGGTCACAAGCGAAGTTGGCAAAGGTAGTGTCTTTTACTTTGTTTTGCCGACTAATATCCGAGCCGAGTGATGCCAGAGACAGAAAACGAAGTAGCCAAAAAGAAAATCCTTTTGATTGAAGATGAGATCAATGTCTCCGAGTTAGTAAAGCATCGTCTTGAAGAAAACAATTATCTTGTCGAAACTGCTGAGGATGGCTATAGCGCATTAGCTAAAGTTAGGACATTCCAACCAGATTTGATTATTCTTGATTTAATGTTACCCAAAATTGATGGCTACACCGTTTGTCGGCTTCTAAAAATGAATGAGCAATTCAAACATATTCCAATCATAATGTTTACTGCTCGCACCAATCCCGATGACGAAAGACGGGGACTGGAATGCGGTGCTGATGCCTATGTGCCCAAACCTTTTGAGCCTAAAATCCTTTTGGATCGAATCCAAGGACTACTCCAAAAAGCCTCGTAACAATTTAAATGGTAATTAAATGATTGAAGCTTTTGAAAGGTATTGTGCCAAATGCGGTTATAAAGTTAATTTGCCGGAAGATAAATTCTGCCCAAGTTGTGGCGAGGCAATTCCCCGTCCGGAAGAGGTAGTTTCTCTTGAGGAAATTGCTAAGTCAGAGCCAATTATTGAGAAATCGCCGTTCGACGAGTATAAAGAGAAAAATAGTCAAACTGACCTTTGGCTGTCTGGTTCTTATTCGTTGGTGATAATTGCTAATCTACTGACAGTGATTTTGGCGGTGATAGGATTAATTAACCCGTTTTTTCTGCCATTAGTTCTGTTCATTACTTTATTTGGAATAGCCCTGTTTGGGGCTTGGAAGTTACAGATTAATCAGAACAATCAAGAAAAAAGTTTTGCTAAACTTATGTTATATTCGTTACGCAATTTTTTGCTCCATAATATTGAGCCGCAAAAGCCCAAAAAGTCGGGTTAACTTTATTTTCAAATGACCGAATTAAAACAAATCGAAGGCAACGGGGATTTAACTGATGCTTTCCAAATTCGAAACGAAGTTTTCATTCAAGAGCAGAAGGTGGCACCGGAATTAGAATGGGACGAATGGGATAAAATCGCCACCCATTTTGTACTCTATCAGGACAAAGTACCGATTGGCACGGCTCGGGTTTTTGAAAAAGATGGTATCTGGTATGTTGGTCGAATGGCAATCCGAAAAGAATATCGTGGCAAGGGTTATGGTAAATTTCTTCTGGATAACATTATGCGCTATCTAAAATCTAAAAAGCCCACAAAAATTGTTATCAACGCCCAAACTCCAGTATTAAGTTTTTATCGAAAATTTGGCTTTATGGAAATTGGTGACGAATTCTTGGAGGCAGGAATCAAACATAAAGAGATGGTCTATCTTCCCCGATAGAATAAAAGTTATCTTCATCATCACTGCAATCCTAATAATAAATTAATACAAAAACCAAAGACTAAGCAGCTGCTTCGTAAAAAGCACAAAAACCGTAATGCTCCACTCATGATACCCACTTTCTTTTTAGATTAAACAATAATTTGTTCAGAGGTGGTTTGAATTTATGATATCGTTATCTTTTGTTCATCTTACCACTAAATTCTTCAGTCTAATCATTACGAATACTAATCGGCACCGTTACTTCATACGTTGACACCACTGCATAATTACCGCTCCAATAAATTTTTCTTGACTTTAGAAATTTATCAATTATCATCAAAAAGCGATTTGAAAGTGTTACAACGAACACCGTTTTATGATAAACATCTTGCCAATCAGGGCAGGATGGTTGAATTTGCTGGCTATGAGATGCCTTTGCAGTTTGAAGGAATAATCGCCGAACATAACCGAGTAAGAACCACGGTTGGTGTCTTTGATGTCTCCCATATGGGTCGAATCAAGGTTTTTGGCAAAGACCGTTTTGCCTTTGTCAATCGAGTGACAACCAATGATGTTGCGGCGTTACAACTTTTTCAGGCACAGTATTCAGTTTTTTGCTACCCGGATGGTGGCATTGTTGATGATTTGGTAGTCTATAACTTACCGGATTGTATTCTTTTAGTCGTTAATGGCGCTAATAATCAGAAAGATACTGAATGGCTTCTTGCCAATAAATTTGGTGATGTGACAATTGAAAATAAGACCAAAGAGATTGCCCAACTGGCAGTGCAAGGTCCAAAAGCGGAAATGGTATTACAGAAGATTACGGATATTAATCTTTCGCCGATAAAATTTTATTGGGCAGCTGAGGCAAAGGTTGCTGGCGTTTCAATGCTTATTTCCCGAACCGGCTATACCGGTGAAGATGGTTTTGAACTTTATCTTGATGCTCGCTACGCCTCGTCGGTTTGGGATGCAATTTTTGATGCGGGTAAGGATTTTGCCATTGCCCCAATTGGTTTAGGAGCAAGGGATACTTTAAGACTGGAAATGAAATATTGTCTTTACGGTAACGATATTGATAAAACGACTAACCCCTTAGAGGCTGGTTTAGGTTTTGTGACAAAATTAGATAAAAAAGAAGGTTTTATCGGTTGCGAGGCATTAAAAATAATTAAGGAAAAGGGACTATCAAGAAAATTGGTCGGTTTTGAAATGATTGGCAATGCAATTCCTCGCCCCCATTATGAAATCTTTAAAGATAGCGAAAAGATTGGTTTTGTTACCAGTGGCACACTATCACCTTCTTTAAAAAAAGGGATTGGCTTGGGTTATGTCAAAACTGATTTTAGTAGTGTTGGACAGGAGTTGCAAATAAATATTCGAGGCACAAATGCCCCGGCAATAGTTGTCAAAACACCATTTTATAAACAGGGAACGAGAAAGTGAAATTTAGCGAAGGGAGTAAGGAATGAGTCGAATCTTAGAAGAGTTGAAATATACTAAAACTCACGAATGGGTAAAGATTGATGGTGATATTGCAACAGTTGGAATTACCGATTTTGCCCAAGAACAGTTATCGGATATTGTCTATGTTGATTTAGGCAGTATTGGTAAGCATGTGAAACAAGGTGATGCCTTTGGCACGATTGAGGCGGTAAAAGCGGTCTCCGACCTTTATGCCCCGGTTTCGGGTGAAATTATTGCTGTTAATGAAGATTTAAGGACCAGCCCGGATTTGGTGAATAAAGAACCTTATGAAAAGGGCTGGATGGTTAAAATAAAAATCAGCGATGTCGAAGAACTCAAAAATCTTTTGGATGCCAAAGGCTATGAAGAGTTAATTGGTAACTCATCCCACTAATGCCGTTTACCCCGCACACCGAAGAAGAGAAACAAGCGATGCTTAAGGCGATCGGCGTCGCTTCTTTTGAAGACTTATTGAAAACGATTCCGGAGTCGACACAATTTAAAGGCAAGCTCAATCTCCCTGAGCCGATTTCCGAATTGGAAGCCAAGCAGTTATTAACCGAAATCGCCAATAATAACCGAAGTCTTTCCGAATATACTTCTTTTTTAGGCGGCGGTGCTTATGACCATTATATTCCTTCGGTAGTTAATCATATTCTTGCCCGTTCTGAATTTTATACCGCCTATACACCGTACCAAGCTGAAGTGAGTCAGGGAACATTGCAGGCAATCTATGAGTATCAATCTCTAATCTGTGAGTTATTTGCGATGGATGTTTCCAATGCCTCGATGTACGATGGGGCATCTGCTTTAGCCGAAGCCTGCCATATGGTACGAGATTTAACCGCCCGCACCAGAATCTTAGCGGCTGAGACAATCAATCCTTATTATATCAAAGTAGTTAGAACTTATACCGAAGGGTTGAAAATCCCAATCCAAGTTGTCCCAAGTAATGATGGCGCTATAGATTTAAATGAATTAGAGAAGGTGATTGATGACACAGTCGCAGCAGTTTTGGTTCAACATCCCAATTTCTTTGGTAATCTCGAACCAGTCCGGGAATTAGAAAAGATTGTTCATAAGTTTGGTTCATTACTCGTGGTTTGCGTTGACCCAATCTCTTTGGGAATCCTAAGTCCACCTGGTGAATACAATGCTGATATTGCGGTTGGTGAAGGCCAGTGTTTAGGATTACCGAGTTCTTTGGGTGGACCATTTTTAGGAATCTTTACTTGCAAAAAAGAATTCATTCGTCGGATGCCAGGACGCCTGGCAGCACGAACCGCTGATATTGAGGGAAAAACTGGTTATGTCTTAGCACTGCAGACTCGAGAGCAACACATCAGAAGAGGCAAAGCGACTTCCAATATCTGTACTAACGAAGCACTTTGTGCGCTTGCTGCTGCAGTTTATTTATCAGTGATGGGCAAACAAGGAATTAAAGAAGTCGCCAATCAATGTTTTGCCAAAAGTCACTATTTAGCTTCGCAAGTTAGCCAAATAAAAGGATTTGCCCTAGCCTTTTCCAAACCGTTTTTTAAAGAGTTTGTCGTAAAAACACCGGTACCACCAGCCCAAATTATTGAATCGGCTTTAAAAAAACATATCTTTGCTGGCATTGACTTATCTAATCTTGACAGGTCAAAGCCGAATTGGCAAAATTATCTCTTAATTGCGGTTACGGAAAAACGGACAAGAAAAGAGATGAATAAGTTAATAAAATTGTTAAAAACCTGGGAGCAATAATGGAATGTAATATCAAGGTAAATATTAAAAATTGCACCTGTACCTATGAGCCTTGTTCCAAGAAAGGCCGTTGCTGTGAATGTATAATTTATCATCGAAAAAATGGTGAGTTGCCTGGTTGCTTATTTCCACCCGCAGTAGAAAAAACTTATGACCGCTCCATTGCCAATTTTATTCGCAGTTATAAGAAATGATTGATTTAGAAAAGCTAATCTTCGAATATTCCCAGCCCGGACGCAAAGGTTATACCTTGCCTAAATTAGATGTGCCGGAGGCAAAACCGGAAGACTCAATTCCTAAGGAGTATCTCCGTACCGATAACAATTTGCCTGAACTATCGGAGATAGATGTAGTTCGTCATTTTATCCATCTTTCGGTATTGAATCATCATGTTGATAAAGGTTTTTATCCCTTAGGCTCCTGTACAATGAAATATAATCCGAAGGTTAACGAAGATGTTGCCCGACTCGATGGTTTAATTAATCTCCATCCCTTCCAACCGATTGCGACGATTCAGGGTGCATTACAGTTAATCTACGAATTAGGACAATATTTAATGGCGATAGCCGGGCTCGACGCTATCTCTTTGCAACCAGCCGCCGGTGCGCACGGTGAATTGACCGGAATAATGATGGTAAGAAAATATTTTGAAGACAAGGGTGAGAAACGAACCAAGGTGCTAATTCCTGATTCGGCTCATGGCACAAATCCAGCGAGTGTTACCTTGTCGGGTTTCGAGGCATTAGAAATTAAATCCAATGCGTTCGGGTTAGTTGATTTATCAACCTTAGAAAAAGTGACTGATGAATCGGTTGCTTGTTTAATGTTAACTAATCCTAATACCTTGGGTTTATTTGAAAAAGATGTGGCAAGGATTGCTGAGATAGTTCACCGCAAAGGTGCTTTACTTTATTTAGATGGGGCTAATCTCAATGCTTACCTCGGTTTTCACCGACCGGGTGACGTCGGATTTGATTTAGTCCATTTTAACCTCCATAAGACATTCTCCACGCCTCACGGTGGTGGTGGTCCGGGTGCTGGACCAATTGGAGTGAAACAAATTTTAGAACCTTTTCTGCCGGTACCCGTAATCAAAAAATCAAAAGAAGGTTATTATTTTGATTACAACCGACCAAAGAGCATCGGCAAAGTTTTAGCATTCTATGGTAATTTCAATGTTATGGTTAAAGCCTATACCTATATTCGGATGCTGGGTGCCTTAGGGTT
>JBDRUX010000009.1:0-37576 GCA_039801565.1 Caldifarciminota bacterium | reverse complement strand
CCATCTTGCTTTGGTTGGTTACGACCCTATGGAAACTCAAATCGGGCGAGGGTTATTAGAAGCATTAGGTGTCGGTTTAGATGTAACACCAAAAGACTTGTGCGTCCGTGCCAATTTTGCTACGATTGATGAGAACGGCTATGTTATTGACCGTCGCGCGGGCAGAATCTCAACCGAAGAGAACCGACGACTCTGTACCAAATTAGCCAAGACCATTAAAACAATTGAAGATATTGAAGTGATTATAAAACCAGGTAAAGAACATCGAATTGCTATCGTATTCCGGGGTGAAGGGTTGGCGTCCGAACTTAATGATACCGACCCGCAACATGAAGGTAAAAAACCACTCGAAGTTAATGCCATAACACCAAGGTCGGCAAAGAGCGCTAAGATTGTCAACGCATTCTTGCGCTGGACAAAAAATATTCTGGCTGATGAGCCAAAAGCAAATTTCATTCTTTTGCGGGGGTTTGCCCAATACCCTAATATTGAATCAATGGCAAGTCGTTTTAAGATTAAACCGGCTTGCATTGCCACTTATCCGATGTATAAGGGCATTGCTAAATTGGTTGGAATGAAAATTTTGCCGACGGGCGAAACCTGGGATGATGAAATTTCAACCCTACAGCAATACCAAGCCGATTTCGATTTCTTTTACCTCCATTTTAAAGAAGTGGATAAGATGGGTGAAGATGGTAATTTTGAAGGGAAAGTTAAATTAATAGAAGAGTTCGATAAGAAGTTAACGAAGATTCTTGGACTAAATTTCGATGTGCTTTGCATCACCAGCGACCATTCAACCCCAGCCCTGCTCGCATCCCATTCCTGGCATCCGAACCCTTTTCTCATCTATGCCCCGACTTGCCGCGCCTCTGGAGTAAAAGAATTTAACGAACGGACCTGTGCCCAAGGGGGACTGGGTTTATTTCCGGCTACGGATGTAATGCCGCTTCTATTAGCTTATGCCCGAAAACTTAAAAAATTTGGACCATAATTAAATAGCTCAATGAAGCCAAAGCGCGCATTAATTAGTGTTTGGGATAAGACCGGAATTGTCGAATTTACCAAAGAATTAGTCACATTAGGAATTGAAATTTTGGCAACAGGTAAAACCGCTCAAATTTTAAAAGACTCTGGCATCAAGGTCCTTGAAGTTTCGGAATGGACCAAATCCCCTGAAGTGTTAAACGGCCGGGTGAAGACCATCCATCCTAAAATTGCGGCTGGTATCCTTTCTTATCGGAAGGAATCAAATATTGAGCCAATTGATATCGTTGTCTGTAATCTTTACCCGTTTGAACATTATCTAAAAGAGAATTTGGCAGTGTCAGATATGGTGGAATTGATTGATATTGGTGGGGTGACGCTTTTGCGTGCCGCGGTTAAGAATTATACCTTTGTTACCGCGGTGCCAAAACCGGAATTTTATCCGTTAGTATTAAAAGAATTAAAGGAATTTGGTGAAGTCTCCTCTTCGACTCGAGAACTTTTAGCCCTTAAGACATTGGAGATTGTTGCTCATTATGATAGTGTGATTTATGAATATTTTTATCGTCGATGGCAACAGGTTGATTTTCCAGAGTTTTTAACTAAGTCTTACATCAAATCTTTACCATTGCGCTATGGTGAAAATCCCCACCAAAAAGGTTTCTTTTACGCCGACCCGTTTTCAAATATTAAGATTAATCAACTTTGGGGCAAGGAGTTGTCTTATAATAACCTATTAGATATTGACTCAGTGATTGGAATTATCAGCGAGTTCGCTGAGACTGTTTGTGCGATTATTAAACATAATACACCGTGCGGTGTTGCTTTAGGTATCAATGCCACTGATGCTTTCCGTCGTGCCTTCGCTTGCGACCCAAAATCAGCCTTTGGTGGGATTGTTGGCTGTAATCAGCCAATAGAAGTCGAAACTGCTAAGGCAATCGTTGAGAGTTTCTTTGAAGTTATTGTTAGCCCAAAAGTTTCCGAAGAAGCCCTAACCGTCTTTAAGACCAAAAAAAATCTACGGGTTGTTGAATTCTCCGGTCAATTACCCAAATTAATTCTGCGCAGCGCTTTGGGTGGAATTTTAATCCAAGAGCGCAACAGCACAATCGAAGATAGTTCAAATTGGCAGCTGGTCTCCGAGTCAAGACCAACCCAAAAGCAATTAAAAGATTTAGAATTTGCCTGGCGGGTAGTTAAGTTTGTCCGCTCTAACGGTATCGTCTTGGCTAAAGATTTGAGAACGGTTGGGATTGGGGCAGGGCAGATGTCAAGAGTTGATTCGGTTGAACTGGCGATTAAGAAAGCCGAAGATTTGGTTAAAGGTTCAGTTATGGCTTCGGACGGATTCTTCCCCTTCCGCGATTCTATTGATATTGCTCACAATGCCGGTGTTGGGGCAATTGTTGAACCGGGTGGGTCAGTAAGAGATGCTGAAGTTATCCAGGCTTGTAACGAATATAAACTACCCCTTTTATTCACCCAAATCCGACATTTCCGGCATTAAATTTGAACCCTTTAAACAATTTCAATATATTCGACTGCGTCGAATCCGAATCGGATTTTGAAAGAAAAAGAAAATTCCTTAAGAATTCGACTGCGTCGAAATAGAATGACCCGATTGTTAAGACTAAATTTTCATCGTCCGTTAATTCTTGATGGCGCAATGGGTACGGAATTAGAGCGTCGGGGATTTAAAACCCAATTGCCCCTCTGGTCGGCTCAAGCCCTACTTACTGCGCCCAAATTGGTTTTGCAAATCCATAAGGATTACATCAAAGCCGGTGCCGATATCATCACTACCAATACCTTTCGGACTAACCCTTATACGATAAAAAAGAGCGGAGCGGTAAAGATGAATAGGGTTATCGCCAGAGCATTGACCAAAATTGCTTGCGATTTGGCAAAGAGCGCGGTCGGCGGGAAAAAAGTCTTAATCGCTGGTTCAGTGGCACCGATCGAAGATTGCTTCTCACCCAACCTTTATCCGGGTCGAAGATTAGCCGAAAGGGACCATTATGAACATATTCGAAATTTAAAACTGGGCGGAGTGGATTTCATTTTAGCCGAGACGATGATTAGCATCGAGGAGGCATTGATTGTTCTAAACCAAGCCCAACGATTAAAAATGGCAGCGATGGTCAGTTTTGCCTTAAGAGAAGACGGTAATATCTTGAATGGCGATAAGCTACTTTCTGCCCTAAAACAAGTGGCGAAATATAAGCCATTGGCTTTTCTTATCAATTGCACAACGCTTAACATTATTGAGAAAGTCATTGATTCATTATTAGCCGTGGCGAAAATGCCAATCGGCGTCTATCCTAACTTCGGACCACCGATTGATAGAAAATTTGACCAATATTTAACACCAAGCAAGTTCGCTCGGCTTATGTCGCAATTAAAAGATAAGGGTTTAATGATTTTAGGCGGTTGTTGTGGAACACAACCTACCCATATTGCCGCTTTAGCCAAAATAATAAAAAGTTCATGATATCGAATAGGGTTAACGAATTTCGAAGACCAACTAAGTTATTATTATAATTCGCTAAATATCATCAAAATTTTCCGGATCCATTCTTTTTCTGGTGCAAATTCCAATCCTATTCATTGGGTGGTTTTCAGGAATCCGTGCCTTAAAATCACCAATTGCGATAAGGAGCGATGGGTTAAAGGGTTTAATCTGAATATCGCCCAATACCAATTAATAATAAATTGTAAGGTCTGACAACGACTTTCTCCAACTTGCCAACGGCTACGGATGGAGAAGTCAATTAACGGGGTAAGGATAAGTTAAGTAGCAGAAGAATTGGTTTAATTTAGCAATTGTTTTTGTGGAGTTAGCTATAACTAAAGTATCTATGAAATTGATATGGTATGATTCTCTTGCGGTTGGTTCAATGGCAAGTTGATTATTTGTAAAAAGTTAACCATAACCTTGGTTGGTGTTATGATTTTAAACATAGCGATTTCCTGATAGGCTACTATGTCAAGTCTTTAGCAGGGATTTCGCTAAACTACAATTTAGGTATTTGATAGTTTTTTTATTAGAATTTCGTTAACTTTTTGGGGTGAGAATCTTCCTTTAGTTTTTTTCATCACTTCACCCACTAAGAAACTAACTACTGTTGTCTTCCCTTTTTTGTATTTTTCGACTACTTTTGGATTTGTTTCTAATACCTCATCCACTACCGAATTTAATAAATTTTCATCGTCAATTCGGGTTACTCCTTTTTGGGCAACGATTAATGCCGGGTCGTTTTTAGTTTCTACCATCTCTAAAAAGATTTCCTTTGCCACCGTGCCCGTTATCTCACCGGCTTTAAGCATCGCCAGTAGTTTTGCCAGGCTTTGGGGTGCGATAGCCAGTTCTTGGATGGTTATTTTCCTTTCATTGAGAATTCCACCCACTTCGCTAATAATCCAGTTTGCCACCAACCTCGGTTCCCAAAGAAATCTTAAAACGGCCTCATAATAGTCAGCGAGGGATTTTCTTTCGACCAAGATCTGAGCATCCGCTTCAGGTAACCCTAAGGTTTGGATAAAATATTCTTTACGCTTCTCAGGCATAACTGGCAACTCTTGTTTAATCCTTTCGATCTCTTCTTTAGTAATAACTAAAGGTGGCAAATCTGGCTCAGGAAAATAGCGATAGTCTTCGGATTCTTCTTTGCCGCGCATTGGACCGGTAACCATTTTGGTCTCATCCCAATATAAAGTTTCTTGGTTAACCTTGCCACCGCTTTTTAGTATTTCGGTTTGGCGTTTGATCTCATATTCCAGGGCATCACGGACATTGCGCAAAGAGTTAAGATTTTTCAGTTCGGTTCGGGTGCCAAATGCCGCGCCGGCAAGTCGAACCGAAATATTTGGCTCGCAACGAAAATGACCCTTTTCCATATCCGCGTCCGAGACATCAAGGTATTGGAGAATTTGGCGCAAATTCCGTAAGTATTCAACCGCTTGGACAGGGCTGCGAATATCCGGTTCGGTGACAATCTCAACTAACGGTATTCCACAGCGATTAAAATCAATCAGTGTCTCACTACCACAATGGATAGATTTACCCGAATCCTCTTCGAGAATGATTCGTTTAATCCGAATTCGATTTTTATCAATTACCAGATGACCAGAATGGGCTAATGGTTCTTGATATTGCGTTATCTGATAGCCTTTGGGCAGGTCGGGATAGAAATAATGTTTCCGTGCGAACCGACTATATTCGGTAATCTGACAGTTTAAAGCTAACGCTAACTTTATTGCCAACTCCACCGCTCGAGCATTTAACACCGGTAAGACGCCTGGTAAACCTAAACAGACAGGACAGACATTAGAATTTGGTTCTGCCCCGTATTCCACAGCACAAGCGCAAAAGAGTTTCGATTCGGTCTTTAACTGAACGTGGACTTCCATTCCAATGATTGGTTCAAAATCAATCATTGCTGTTCTAACCAATGGGCAACACTTAGAATTGTTTTTTCAGCGAAGGGGCGTCCGATAATCTGTAAACCAACGGGTAGGTTATTTACTTTATCTTTGCAAGGGATTGAGATTGCCGGTAGGCCAGCTAAACTGGCAGGCACGGTATAGATATCAGAAAGATACATTGTTAGAGGGTCGGCAATTTTTTCGCCTTTCCGAAAAGCAACGGTCGGGCTGGTCGGGGTTAATAGAATATCCACTTCTTTAAACGCTTCTTCAAAATCGTTACGAATTAAAGTACGAACCTTTTGGGCAGTGCCATAATATTCCTCATAGTAACCTTTGGATAAGGCATAAGCACCAAGAATGATTCGCCGTTTTACTTCTTGACCAAAACCTTCGCCCCGGGTCTTTTCGTACAACTCACGTAAGGTCTTGGCATCTTGATAGCGATAACCATACTTTACCGCATCGTAACGGGCAAGATTGGAAGAAACTTCTGCCATATTGATCAGATAATAAGCCGAAATTGCATATTTCGTATGGGGCAATGAAATCTCTTTTACCGAAGCACAATATGGAGTTAGCGTTTTAATCATATTATCAACCGCTTGGGCAACCTTAGGGTCAAGCCCTTCGACAAAGTATTCCTTAGGAATTCCAACTTTGATTTCACTAACACCTGACTCAAAATTTAAAATTCCGGTAATATCCTCTTTCACCGATGTTGAATCATGCTCATCCCAGCCACCAACGACCGAAAGGAGAATTGCGCAATCTTTCACGGTCCGAGCGATTTGGCCAATCTGGTCCAAAGAAGAAGCAAATGCAACCAGACCATAACGGGAGACCCGACCATAAGTTGGTTTAATTCCGACTACACCACAAAACGCTGCGGGTTGGCGAACCGAACCACCAGTATCCGAACCCAATGCCGCAATTGCTCCGCCATAGGCAACGACCGCTGCCGAACCACCACTTGAACCGCCTGAAACTAAATCGCAATCAAAGGGATTGGAAACTGGACCAAAATAAGATGTTTCACTGGATGAACCCATTGCGAATTCATCGAGATTAGTCTTGCCAATGATTATAGCACCACTTGCTCTTAAACGCTCGATAACTGTCGCATCGTAAGGTGCAATGAAGTTGGCTAAGATCTTTGAACCACAGGTAGTAAGTTCATCTTTAACTAATATGTTATCTTTGATGGCGATTGGGATACCACAAAGAATTGGTAGATTGGTTAGTGGCTCTTTAGTTAAATCCAATTCACGAGCCTGCCTTTTTGCTTGGTCAATAAATAATGTGATATACCCGTTAATTCTCTTTTCCCGTTCTTCAATCCGATGGACAACCGAATCGGTTATATCCGAAAAGGTGATTTTTTTGTTTATCAAAAGATTTCTCAGCTCAGTGATTGATAAATCACAAAGCTCTTTAGGAGATGAATTGCTATTTGCTATCATCAAGTTAATGTTGGTTTTGACGAATTAGTTATTCGGATAAGGCATCAAGGATAATTGGCACAAAGAATTGGTTAAATTTAACCCAGGGCATTTTCGTTAAGACGTTATCAGCACAAGTAATCTTTCGGTCGGGACGACGTGGACAAGTTATTTTTACAATATGGCTGGTTGGTTCGATATTTTGTAAATTTAGTGTTTTGAGGTTTTGAAAATAATCAACAATCTTAGGAAGTTGGGAACTGAACAACTCCAGTTCGGTTTCATTCAAATCAATTTTAATTAACCGAAGTAATCTATCTAAATCATTCTTCCTCAGTTTGGTAGTCATTTTGTCCGATTCGAATTGTTCAGGCATTGTTTTATCCTATAAAAGAATCATAAAAAAGTCAAGCCCCCTTGGCTAACAAAGGGGGCTTGACAACTTCTTTTATGATTAACGAGAAGGTGAATAACCGGCTTTGCCGGAATGATTCTGGTCGTGGCGGAACATTGGCCAATCAGTATTGGCAGTAATGCCGGTAGTGCGACCTTTTAATTTATATAAACCGGGTTCATCTTCACCGGCCGCAACATAGATATCACCATTAGAACCAATTACTGGTGATAGAACTAATAAGTCTTCACGTTTGCTTAAGGAAGCACGCCGCTTTTTGGCAGCTACGGGCAAGGGAGTTTCCCAACGGATCTTGCCATCTATGCCAATACAGAACACATGGTATTCTTCAGTATTAATATAGAAATAGTTGTCAGCGGTGAAGGCTGGACTTGACCCGGCAGCGCCGAGATTGATTAGAGACCAACCCGCCTTTGGTGTTCCGGTTGTTAAATTCACCGCATGAACTCGACCCGCAAAATCACAAAAATAGAGATTATTATCGGTACCAATGGCTGGTTGGGCAAAGATATTTTCGCCAATGGAATAAGTCCATTTCAGACTACTGTCCGGATTTAAAGCATAAAGATAACCACCGGTTGCAGTATTGGCACCAATATAGATATTTCCAACACCATCAATCACCGGGCTGGTTGAGATTGAACCATCAAGTTTATGCTTCCATATTAAGCCACCGGTTGGATTAAGTTTATGTACATAGCCGGAATCGTCACCGATATAGACATTACCTTGGGCATCAATACTTGGTGCAACAGTTAAACCAGGGCTCGTATAATAACCGACCTTGGTACCAGAAGCTTGACTAAGGACATAGAGCGAATCTTCATCGCGATTTACGACATAGACATAACCACTGCTAAATGCAGCATCGGTCAAATCCCAATCGGTAAATGCGGTATCCGGCCGATTTGGGTAACGCCAGATCTTTGAGGCACTGGCGGTACTCAAACAATAAAGTTCACCTTGGTCATTGGCAATATACCATTGACCAGCTGGAACATTGACTGCTGCTGAATTTCCCCAAGGCAATTCATCATATGCTGCTTCGACATCGGGATAGGTGTAGGCGGTCTGTCGCATATCCGATGTCCTAACGATATGCGCTTTGCCCGCTTCGGAACCGATAAAGATATACTCGACTCCACTGACTGAAGCAATTGCCGGTGATGACTGCATTCCCAATGTTTCGGTTTCACCTTCATCGGGTCGAGTTTCAGCGTGAAATGTTTTTAACACATAACCTTCGTCAATGGTGACGAAATCTAAGGTCTCGGACCTTGCTGACTGGGAACCTTTTTTATCTTTGGCGATTGCCCATATCCGTTGGGTTCCCACCCGGTCAAAAATCGCTTCTGCCCAAATTGTATCGCCACTGGCTCGGAAATTTGTCCATTCTTTAGCGCCCATAAAGCTAAACCGCACCGCAATGCTATCGCCCTCTGGGTCAGTTGCGGCCGCATAAAAGGTTTGTCGAGTTTTAATTCCGCCCATCTCATTTTTCAACCAAATCCTTGGTCGGTCGGGTTCATCGTTATAAATTACTCTTATCGAAACTGGATTAGAAAAATTCTTCTGAATCTTTCCTTTATCGTCTTTTGCCGATGCTCTTATCTCGAATATTTTACTATGGGGCTGGTCCCGGGGTGACCATTTTTCATAGATATGATAGACTTCAACGGTCTCGCCGCTGGCAAATGGCTCTTCTTCTTCGCCACTCGGAAAAGTATCAATCACATTGTCACCCCAATCCATAATGTAATAAATTTTGTTCTTGTTAGGGTCAGTTGTTGCGACCCGAACTACCACAGTAGCGCGGGTATAAGTAGATTCCGGCGCCCAAACGATTTGGGGTATCTTCGGCGGCTTATTAAAACAACCAGTGGTAAGCAGCGAGACGAAGCCAAATACTAAAACAACCCATTTCCTTAAATTCATTAACTCCCCCTTTACATTAAGTGTAGAAAATGGAGCAAATTATCACTTTACTACCGCCGGACCGTAAAAGTTACCAACTTCGGGTAATCGGACAACTCCTTTTCTGCCATCGGTTGCTTCGAAGTAGTAACTATGCCTTGTTCCATAAAAGTGACGAGTCTTAAAATAATAAATCCCTTTGTGCTTTTGTCCGGTGAGAAGTTTCATCTTGTGGATATTGCCGTTGATTACACAATTGACATAAGCCGGTGGGTCATCATCTTGGTCTTCATAGGTCACATAATAAGTATAGGTCATATTCTCGGTTCCTAAAGCTGGTTCGACCCGAGGGTCTAAAAGCTTCGGGGGTAGATTCTGGGCTAAAGAGACTTCTGGTCCGTGAATATAACCATCTTCAGGCAGATAGGTGCAAAAACCATCGGCGTCAACCGCTCGGAAAAAGTAGGCGTGGCGCCTTGTGTCCTTTTCGTTATTTTCATACTGATAAGCGCGTAGTGCGTCTTCCGTAAAAGTGTGAGAAACTAAGTAGAGTCCGTTATTAGGTGTTCCTTTATGAAGTTTCATTGGTATTTTAATACCGTCAACAAAGACTGCTACTTCTTTCGGTGGCCGATTTGGCGTTTCATAATACTCTGGGTCATAATACCAGACCGAGAAAACATAACTATCGCGATTGGTGCCCTCTTCCTTCTGGAGTCCCCCTTCTCGTAAAGTTGGAGCTCGATTAAACTGACGGAAAACCCCAACGAAAGGTGATTTTATGGACCCATAGCGGGGATTACGGTCATACTTACCCCGACCATCCTCAGCATAAAAATAATAACGATGCTCACCGGGCGGTAAGGAAATAACTGCTTGGTAAAAAGCCTCAAAGGACTCAACCCCGGGATAAGGGCGTTTGATGATTCGAACCAAACCCAATGGATAACAAACTCCGTCAACATAAATCGCAATCTTACTTGGAATATCGCCATCCGGGTCCGAATACTTGGCATAAGCAACATAACAGTCCGGATATTTTCCTTTATAAGGAGTGAAGTTTACATCACACAAACAAGGCTTGCGGTTTTTGGGAAAGGACGAAGTCGCCCAAACCATCCCAATCGAAACTATTAGTATTACCAGCCACCAACCCTGTCGTTTCATTATGCGCCTCCTTTATCAGTTTTTATCCTAACGGCCAATTACTGACAACTGTGGTCAGTGCTTAAAACTAATCGTTATTCCTTTTTCTTGCTAACCTTGGCTACCAATCCCCAAATTTTATAAACACCTCTGGTGTAGATAAGTGGTGACAAAAAGCTCGATGTCACGAATTCGGAGTGGGTTTCAATTAGAATATCGCCGCCTAAAGAGCGAATCGCCTGATTATACGCTTCCCAGATAGTCGGTTCACGGTGATATAAAAAACCACCCAGTAAGACAGCATGTCCGACCGATTGACCATAACCTTCACCTAAAATTTCAAAATCCAATTCCGGGTCATCTAATAGACCAGCCGCCCTTTGGTAAAGACCAGATGGATAATAAGGTACGGGAAATTCTTTGTACTGAACATTATAGGGACTGAACATTAACCGGTTAATATTGGGATAAGTCGGAGCAAAAGGCGAACCAAAGTAGCAGTACCGTGTACACCCAGCAAAGGCAAGGATGACGACACCAAGCGCTAACAACTTGATGGCTTTTAAATGATGGTTTTGGTTAAACATTCTTCCTCCCTTTCTTATTTGTTAATAAAATAAATCTGCCTTTGGGCAGAACAATCCCCGGTCATTAAATATCGTCCGACTTCGTTCATTTATTTCAGCCTGAAGTTGACTTTTAAACTTTATCGGAAAGATATGACGGAAAGAATTTAGGGGGCGTTGTCGAACGCTTTTAGGTTGCAGCATCATTATTTATTTTCGATACATTTTAGTTATTCTGATGACCATTGTCAAGCATTTTATTCTTCACCGAGAACGCTCGAAAAATAATTTTGGTTCGGAAGATAAGCAGCATCACATTAACGTTGATACTTCTTTTACTCAATGTCTTATCCGTTATAAAATTAAAATGGAGGTGACCCGATTCGAACGGGCGACCTTCTGCTTGCAAAGCAGATGCTCTCCCAACTGAGCTACACCCCCAGCCAAATAAGATTTTATCAGTTTTATCACCGAAGTCAAGAAAACAATTTTCAATTGGGGCAATTATTAACCCGTTGGAGTTAATGCTTAGATTTATGTCTTGGGTTATTTTTTAGCCGATGCCGTTTGCCTTTGATTTTAGAAGGGAAAACTTCGGTTTCCAGCAATTCTTCTTTAATCTTTTTAATCCGGTCGCGAATCTTTGCTGCTTTCTCAAATTCCAAAAGTGCTGCGGCTTGCTTCATCTCTTCTTGCAGTTTTGCCCACAGTTCCAATTTATCTTCTGGCTCAAGTTCCTCTATTACCTCTTCCGATTTCTTAGCATCTGCCACTACGGTTGTCTTTAGCACTTGGCTGATTGATTTTTCAATACTTTTGGGTGTGATGCGATGTTCTTCGTTATATTTTAACTGTTTCTGTCTTCGCCGCTCGGTTTCGGCTAAGGCGTTTTTGATTGATTTTGTAATATTATCGGCATACATTATAACTTCGCCCCGAACATTACGAGCCGCACGGCCAGCGGTCTGGATAATACTCCGCTCGTCTCTTAAAAACCCTTCTTTGTCAGCATCTAAGATTGCTACCAAAGAGACCTCGGGTAAATCTAAACCTTCGCGTAAAAGATTAATGCCAACCAGGACATCAAAATCACCAATGCGTAATCCTCTTAGAATTTCCACGCGCTCGATTGCGTCAATTTCTGAATGAAGATAACGAACCCGGATTCCCAGTTCGGCTAAATATTCTGCCAAATCTTCGGCCATTCGTTTCGTCAAAGTTGTCACCAGTACTCGTTCTTTCCTTTCGGTTCGTTTTTTTATCTCGTTGATTAAGTCATCAATCTGGCCTTGAGTTGGTCGGACAATCATCTTTGGGTCAACCAGACCGGTTGGTCGGACAATCTGTTCTACTGGTTTACCACTCCGCCGCAATTCAAATTCCCCTGGTGTTGCCGAAGTGAAAATGACTTGATTGATTAATTTCTCAAATTCATCAAATCGCAAAGGCCGATTATCTAAACAAGAAGGCAACCGAAACCCGTATTCGACCAAAGTTTCCTTCCGCGACCGGTCACCATTATACATCCCTTCAATCTGAGGAATTGTGACATGGGATTCATCAATTATCATCAAATAATCGGAAGGGAAATAATCCAACAAGCAATAGGGGCGTGAACCCGGTGGACGACCGGAAAGGTGCCGGGAATAATTCTCAATCCCTGGGCAATAACCAAACTCTTTTATCATCTCGATATCAAACCGGGTTCGAGTTTTAAGCCGTTGTGCCTCAAGAAGTTTACCCTGCGCCTCAAATTCCCTTAACCGTTGTGCCAGTTCTAATTCGATACTTTTGATGGCATTCTCGATTCGACTGGTGCTGGTGATAAAATATTTTGCCGGATAGATAACAATTCGCTCGCGTCTTTCGGTAACATCGCCGGTCAATAGGTCAAAGATAGAAATTCTTGCTACTGAATTACCGCTAAATTCCACCCGAACTCCGTAATCCCGATGCGAAGGATGAATTTCGACCACATCGCCTCTGACCCGGAAACAGGACCGACGTAGTTCTAAATCGTTTCTTGAATACTGGAGGTAGATTAACTTCTCTAACAACTCATCACGGTCCAACTCTTTTTCAATATCAATTGGTAGTAATGCCTCTTTATATTCCCAGGGTTCACCTAAGTTATAGATACAAGAGACTGAAGCGATAATAATCACATCGCGGCGTTCGATGAGGCTGGAAGTGGCTCGTAACCTTAGACGGTCAATCTCTTCATTGATCGAGGCATCCTTCTCAATATACAAATCCATTTCCGGCACATAGGCTTCGGGTTGATAATAGTCATAATAAGAGATAAAATATTCTACCGCATTTTCCGGAAAAAATTGTTTGAATTCACCAAAAAGTTGGGCGGCCAAGGTCTTATTATGGCAGATAACGATAGTTGGTTTTTGCACCCGTTCAATTACATTAGCAATAGTAAAGGTCTTACCAGAACCGGTAACACCTAATAAGGTCTGATACTTCTTATTGTTTAAAATCCCTTCAGTTAATGCCGCAATCGCCTCGGGTTGGTCACCAGTTGGTTGGAAAGGGGCAACGAGTTTAAACATAATATTATTTTAGAGGAAAATCTTTTATCGTCAATGTATCCTTCTTGTTACAATTGCCTTGACAGAGCACTTTTTCTTGTCATAATCAAGTAATGAAACTGCCCAAATTTGGCATCGTTTTATTGATATGGTTAAAAATAATATTGGGTTTAGATTACCACTATGATGTTTCACCCCGAATTACCGCATTAGGTAATGACTTTGCCGGCGTCGTCAAAGATTTACCCACCGACATCGAAATTCGTAATCCAACCCAATTATTGGGTTATCGTGCCTTGGTTATTTCTCATAAAGGGCATCATTACTATTGGGAGATGCCTTTAAATTTTGCAATCTTTTACAATCAATTTGGCTTGGCTTTGCATTATGGCGAGCACTTTTTTCTAAATACTAATCCTGACCAACCGAAAAACCAATTTTATCGCTTTAACCTCTCTGGTTTCTGGTCGCGGTCAAATTTTGGTTTGCAATACGATATTTTCCTTGAGGATTGGACAGTAGATTACCCGTTAGCCCGTTGCAACCAAAATCTAAATTTTCATAGCCTTACTTTGGGAATTCAACCCAAAAACTTGACCGGTTTCGATTTTCGGACCCGTCTCGGTTTAGGTTATTATGATTCCACCTATTTTCAGTTCCAGGAGGGACAACTTATCCCTTCGGCTAAAACCGACTTCTTTGTGCCTTCGCTTCAGGTTGGTCTCTCTTATGAGCGGGAGATAAGTGCCGATAATGCCTTAAATTTTTTAATTGATTTAGGTGGTCCGGCTTCCGGTTTTGAATTAAAAAGATTACCGGTACCATTTCCGAATACGGTCAGACGGGATGAATTGGGTAAGCCAGCGCGGCTGTCACTTTTTGCCAACTCCTTTACTACCCGAACTGCTGTAAGTTTCACCACAAAGCCTACACCATCTTTACTCATTGCTTTTGGGGTTAATGACTTTTGGAGCGGCGTGAAAACCAAAGAAGAAAATCCGACGACCGCTTGGTTCAATATCTTGGCTTTGCCGTTAGGACTGGAATATAAATTGAACGAAAATGTTATCTTACGGGGTGGCATTAAAGGGGAATATTATTATCAATATTCTTTTCAACAAACCGCCAAGACCGTTGTCTATTGGTGGCGCTCCCAAAGTTTTGGGTTGGGATGCCACTTCGGGCAAAATTGGTACCTCGATTTGGCAAGTCTTTCTAATCCATTGGTAATTGAGTCAATTGACTTAGTGGTGCGTAAAGAATGGTAAAAATTTTGTCGATTTGACGATGTTATTTAAAATGTCGATAAGTTTTCCTTTGGAATCTCTTTTCTAATACCTCCCAAAGTTGTAAAGAGACAGTTTTTGGCTCCTCAACTAATTGGGTTTGGCAAAGGTGAAGTAAGAAGCGAAATTCTTTGTAAGTCTTGGTGCAAAGCAAGCAATTTGATAAATGACTTCGGATTTCAATCAATTGATTTTCAGTTAAATCCGAATCAATGAATTCCGTCAGTATCTTAATAAATTTAAGACACTCACTCGCTTTTTGGAGATTTTTATTATTTGGATAGCGATTAGATTTGCTCATAATTATTGAGATACCGACTGAGCCGGTTGCGTAAAAACAGCCTTCCGCGATGAAGTCGAGACTTTACCGCCGGCACCGATAAATTGAGGACTTTACTCACTTCGCGATTGGAAAGACCCTCAAAATCGCGCAGCACGATGACGGTCCGAAAATCGGCGGGCAGTTCAGCAACTGCTTGATTCAGGGCTTCTCGTAATTGTTTTTGGCGAACCAGCCGCTCTGGGCTTTGTGCAGCATCCGGAATATCGCCAATTAAGTCGCTGGATACAAAAATCGGTTGCCTTTGATATGATTCATCACTCTCGGTATCGGTGATGGTTAAAGCCGATGCAGACCGCCGCTTCCGCAAACGAGTTAAACAAACATTGGTAGCGATACGGTATAACCAAGTATAGAAAGAAGATTTGCCCTTAAATTTTTTTAAAAACTGGTAAGCGCGCAAAAAAGCATCCTGAAGGGCATCCGATGCCTCATCAACATTACCTAATATCCGATAACAGATGTTATATACTTTCTTTTCATAGCGTCTTACCAATTCGGCAAAGGCTTTATCATCGCCCAATTGCGCTCGTTTTACCAGAATCGAGTCGGGTGGCGGAAGACTCTTTCGTTCTTCTGGTTTGGCAAGCTCTTTCACTTACTAAAACTCCAGCAACCTATTTGTTAACTAATATCAGAAGCGATAATTGCTAAATTCGCAAAATGTATCTTTAGGATTCTTTCTCTTCGATTCCTAATTCTTTTTTAACAATGCGTTCGGCTTCCAACCAATCATCTAAATCCTTACCGTGGACATAGCCCCGTTTTTCATAAAGTTCGTAGGCTTTCATTCGGACTCTGGCGATAAACTCATCAGCGGTAATCTTTTTCTCAGTTTTTGCTTTTTGGACACTCTTTTTTCTTGGCATCTTCACTCCTTTCTTGCTTTATATTTTGTAGGGAAATTCTCAAATGTCAAGCGATAATTTATTTGTCGAAGCCACCCTTTTTGAAAAAGAAGTTATGAGATATTAACTTTCCGTGTCTTTATTATTTTTACATCTTCTTTAAAAGATTCAACCCAAGATGCACCGCAGATTCGAAGATAGTCAAGAACTGTTCGTAAACTTGGATTTCGGATGAGTCCGTTTTCTAAACGAGTTATAAAACTTTGTCCGTATTTTGATTTTAATCCTAACAGATCAGCAACTTCCGGTTGTTTTAAATTGACTTTTCTGCCATTTCTTTAATAAAAACAAACACAAAAAAGGTTACTTAAAAGTAACGTCAAAAATGACCGATTTTTTCGTCTATCATCTTGGTCTTCCGTCGGTTACGCTAATTTTCCATTGGGGAGGGAGTATGGTATAGGGGGTGACCCCGTAGGCAGTCCCCTGAGCTATCCCGTAGGTTGCTTTCTAAGTTGCCTTGGGAGTTGCTTCAGGGGTTGGTTGGTAGGCAGGTTGGGGAGCGGGTTAGGAGGCGACCTCGGAAGCGACTCGGTAGGCAACTTGGGAAGCAACCCGGGGAGCAGGTTAGGGGGCTACCCCGTAGGCTACTTAGGGAGCAACCCTCTATAGTTATCCCTAAGACCGATCACTGATTTTAAGGATAAAAAATAAGAAATAGTTCAAAATATTCAATATAGTTTAAAATTTGGTGGGTGATAAATTACACCGCAACAACTCGGGCAGTGAGCAGGGAGGAGTAAGCAGTGAGTCTATTTAACCAGATGGTTGCAAATGCGGAAGTGTGAATGCGGAATGCGAAAATTAGCTGATTGTTTCCGAGTTCCGCATTTCTCATTCCGAATTTCTGCAACCAATCCCTTTTTATCAGGGCAAAAACCGCCTACCGCTTTCCGCTCACCGTTTCCCGCTATTTTAACTTAGTGACCAATTTGCTCAACATTGTCTTAACCTTTTTTTTAAGCGGATAGCGGGTAGCGGAAGGCGGACAGCGGCTTTAGTCGCAATCCCTTTTTCATCAGGGCAACGTTTCAGACAAATAAGAAAGTTGAGATTATTGCAACTGAATTACAGATGGTGTCGCAATCCCTTTTTCATCAGGGCAACGTTTCAGACGTCACCCCAAGATGCTGCTTGACAAATCATAGATTTGACAAATTGAAAAGTCGCAATCCCTTTTTCATCAGGGCAACGTTTCAGACAATGGAATACTGGCAACTGCTTTGGTTATAGCATTAATACAAGCGTCGCAATCCCTTTTTCATCAGGGCAACGTTTCAGACATTGAGAGTTGGGGGGCGTTGGACAACTATCAGTTGGGCAAAGTGGGTCGCAATCCCTTTTTCATCAGGGCAACGTTTCAGACGCTATCGCTAAAGCGGTAAGGTGGCAAAGGATATTAGAAAGATGTCGCAATCCCTTTTTCATCAGGGCAACGTTTCAGACGGTGGGATGAGTAAGAGGGCTGATGCATCAGATTCAGAGGATGAACTTAGTCGCAATCCCTTTTTCATCAGGGCAACGTTTCAGACGTGGGATTTGGAAATCAAAAGCCATTGAATCCTTAATGAATAAGCTTCAGTCGCAATCCCTTTTTCATCAGGGCAACGTTTCAGACTTGGGAGCAGAAATGGGAGCAGAACAAACAGCATTATTGGGAGTAGAAGTCGCAATCCCTTTTTCATCAGGGCAACGTTTCAGACGGGTTCGTGGGGGGGTATGCGTGCGTGCGTGTGGGCGGGGTCGCAATCCCTTTTTCATCAGGGCAACGTTTCAGACGCTTAACCAAGCCCCAGCAATATCAATATCAGAATCGGAAGTCGCAATCCCTTTTTCATCAGGGCAACGTTTCAGACCAAAGCAATAATTCAGTATCCCATTCCCGATTCAATTGCTAAGTCGCAATCCCTTTTTCATCAGGGCAACGTTTCAGACGAAAGAGGTTGCCGGAATGAACCGGCTTGGGCGGAAGCTAATCTTAGCTGTGTCGCAATCCCTTTTTCATCAGGGCAACGTTTCAGACCGTGGGCTTTCTAACCCATTCATTATCCAATACTTAAAGTGTTGCATTGTATCAACACCCCATTTCTGTCCCATTATTACCAACTTTCCTTAACATCCAAAACCCGTAAAAAGTGAACTAAGTCCTTATATTTCAATACGCTATCAATTTTGGGTTGACCCCTATCATTTTTGGACAGTTTGAGTCAACCCAAAATTAGATGATATAGACCATTTCGTCTTCGCTAACCGAACCCTTACCCAATACCAGTACTTTTCGTTGGCACTCTTCACAAAGATAATAGAACCGGATACTATCTTGGCTCGGTTTAATGTGGGATGCTAGTATTTTTCTCAATCGGTCTAATTGTTCGCTTTTTAAGTTACATTCAAAGACACTGTATTGAACCCACGTGCCAAAGTTTTTAAGGGTGTTTAAGACCCGATTCCGACGCCGGTCATCTTTTATGTCGTAAGCGATGGCGATAAACATAGGCTATCCTATTAAGAACGGTTCATAAGGCTTTTTGCTTTCTACCGCCCGCATCATTGAATAAACCTGCTCGCGCATCACCTTTCGGATAGTGGTCGGAGTCTTATTCTTGGGATGGAGAAATTCGTTATTCATCCGCCTTTCGTATTGAGTGAAAAAGGTCTTTCTACCATCAGCAGTCAAAAAGAAACCTTCATCTTCATTCCCAGTAAAATCTTCGGCTTTAAGCATCTGGCGCATTATCAGTTCTAAGGTTAGCATATCAATTACCGGATGGCGTAACTCTTCGACTAAATCCAGTGCCAAAGATGGTCTGCCATAACCAATACCGTGATAGAAGCCTATATATGGGTCAAAACCCGAAGCCGCGGTTAAAGAGAAATATTCGTTGGTCAAAAGCGTATAACCAAGGCTTAAGAGCGAATTGATTATGTCTTTCGGCGGTCGCCGCGTCCGTTCCAAAAATTGGATTGGTTCCTTAAAGAGTTTGGCAAAACCTTGAAAGTAGATAGCAGTAGCAATCCCTTCCATACCCAAAATGCCAGTTAGGCTGTTTTTCTTATTTAAGGCTTCGATATGAGAATCAATTTGCGTAAGTTCCGAATTGAAGTTTAGTTCCGGATGATTATGGGAAAAGCGTTGGAGCAATCGCTTCTGATTTCGTATCTTACCACTTACGATGCTTTTGGCAATTTCGGTTCGGAACAGTTCATCCTTCACGCGCTCGTATTGGCGAATTCTTAGAAGGATATTTTTTGATGGCATTGGTTCTAAAAAACCTTTCAGTCTGCCGGTTTGGGAGAGAAAGGCGGTCGGGATTCCTTCTTTTAAGAGAAGTTCTAAAACCGGAATCGTGATTGCTACTCTCCCAAAGATAATCAATCGGTCAAGCTTGATAATTGGTAGTTGAAGTAAGAGTTTGCCATCCTTCTCGACGATAAGTCGGGTTTGGGTTCGGGTAATTTTGGCACCTTGCTCGGTAAGGTATAGCGTAGCCATAACTCACACCTCCTAAAGCGGTTATCGTTCGGTAATATTCTACAGGAAGATTTTGGTTTGTCAAAGGGTCGAGTCGTTCTCTTTGGAAGAAAAAGTGAAAGCGGCGACAGGACTACTTCCCAGACCGAGCCAGGATAATCCTTATATCGGGGGTCAGAATTCCTGATTCGTCAGTCGTTCATATCCACTCCCAATTGTCAAAGAGCAGAAATTATTTATATATCAAAATATGGAAATTTAGGAATTTCTTCATCCGTGATATTAAATGTATTACAGATTAAAGAGTAAAAATTTTTATAATCATTTTCGGTCAAGGAGCGGTCACCGTGGGCTAATTTGGAGTAATTTCTCAATTCAAGCATACTCCTTATCTCTTGTTCATTTTTAAAGAAACGATGACCGATTGTATTATCTTTTTCTTTTAGCAGACGAAATTTAGCATAAAGTGGGAGTTGTATTTTCCCATCTGATTGTTGATAACGCTTTATAAACTCCTCTCTCATATTTTCGGGGATTTGAGCGGGTTTCACATCATTATCTTTAATACCTAAGTTTTCTAATTCAACTTGGGCGATTTTTTCCAATGCTCGATAAATTCGCGCTACCGCATCGTCATATTTGTGTTCTAATTCAGCACATCTTTTGGCACTACCCAATAGGTCAAATATTAAAAGTCTTTTATTGCCTTCGACTATTTTCTTGACAAAATCTAAATTATTTTTTATTTCGCAGAGTAATTTCTCAAATTTATGATTTGTGGTGCCGGCGACATATATTTTCAATTGGTTATACCCTCTACCTAAAAATTCAAGCGCCGTTTCAATATTACAACGATTCCAGTGGAAGTATCCTTCAACGAGAATTTTTAGCATTTGATAAAACGGTTTTTGGGTTTCACTCACTTTTTTAAGTGCTGAGTCTAATATTTCCAAACAGGTCTTGTAGCGTCCGGTGTTGAAAAGGGTGTTCACTCGTTTTCTTTCTTCAACCGCCAGCACATCCCAAGGATTTGTGGAGTAAAGTATTTTCTCTTTACCGTCAATAACTACGCCGAGCCCTTCTTTGTTTCGTTCGGTCCCACCCACATAGGCATATTTAAATCCAAGGTCAATAGTAGCTAAAGTTAATGCGACCGACATCGTTTTAGTACCGCCGGTGAAGTCAACAACAATATCTTCCGTATTCAATTTCCATCGTTCTATTATATCGGTAAGATTCTTTTTTATTGTTTTATAGCATTCGTTAAGGTCTTCAGCTAAAGGAGTGACGATTTGTTCAAATGCTTTTGGTGTAAAACCAATCTGTTGTAGAATCTGTGGAATCTGTTCCTGACTTTGAGAAGAAGCGAAAAAGATAATGTATTCTGGTTTTTGTTCCTTTAGGGAAAAGATTATCGGGTTTTGACTACCACCCACTGAAATTAAAACCGCTTTAGCCATAATTACTTATCTCATTCGGTTTTGGGATAGATAATTGGTAAAGCGAAGGCATAGCCATATTGAATTACTTCTGGTTTAACGGGTGCAACATTTTCCACCATTCTGCCATAGAATTCTTTTGGATGACCGTTGGTTTTAAATACTGAACCAGTTTTTATCATTACTAACGGTCGTTTGAAGGGATTGCCGCAAAAAGTGAATTCTTCACCAAGTTTGCCATATTTGACAAAGGTTTTGTAAATTCCTTCAGTTGGGTCTTTGGCTTGGGGGCAGAAATTGGATAAAGTAACAAAGCCGTTAGCATCTTTTAATTCGCCAAAATTGAATTCTTTAACTTCCGTTACTTCAAACTGTCCTTGCCCGATTGATTTTTTTCTGCCGTAGCCGATTTTAGAAAGTTCATTAAAGAGATTTACTATTCTATCGTGCCAAGTTTCAGCAAAGAGTTTTAAATAGACCGATAGATAAGGAACAAAGAATTCTTCAAGACTATATAACCCGGCTTCGGTGGGTGTTGACCAAGTAAGACGATTAATTCGACTGTGGGGTACAGTTCGGTATTTTAATGGCGTTTTAGCTTTACTGGGTTCAAACTCTTCACCCTTTCGGATTTTATTAAAATCATCCAAGGTCACAAACTCTATTTTCTTTATATCCTTTCGTTTATCAGGTTCGGCGTAAAATTCAGCCGAAAGGGGTTTAGGTAATAGGTCAGTTGGCAGTCCATCCGAAATAATAAACGGTGGGTTTCCTTCTTTAAACGGTTGAAGGAATTCCTTTAGCTTTTTTTCTCCTTCATTATGAGCGACTACCCAACAAAGATGCCCGAAAACAGTGTCGGCTTGAAAAGGAGTAAGAAAGCCGCTATAAGCGGTTAATTTAATGCGATAGATTTTCACTCTTTACTCGGTCTTTATTTTAACATTTAAGAAATTATCTTTGTTTTGTTGGCATTTTTCTCGCCAGTCTTTTTCAAATGCTTGACCATCAAATTTAATGTTATCGAATTCAATATAACCAGAACCTCTGGTTCCACTTCCGCCTAATGCATCATGCTCGATAAGAAATAACCCCATCGCCAGCCATTGTTTTACTGATTCTAATTGGTCTTTCTCAAAAACTCGCACCGAAATTTGCAAATTAAATTCGCAACCTTCAGGGACACGCTCCAGCGAATATAAGGCTTTTTCTGCTGCTTTTCCAGTTTTTCGGTCAATTCTTACTCCGGCTTTTTTCTCCAAGTCAACTTTTTCAATAAAAGCAGCACTTTTTTCAGTTAAAAAGCAATCACGGAATATTAAACGAGATGGCTCAAAAGTAGTCGCAGCTTTTCCGCTACCAAAAAGTTGACAGATTTGACATTTTCCACAACTACAGGGTTCGCCGTTTGATGTTTTGTTGTAAGTAATCTCCAGAAGGTGACGCATTTTCCCTTTAATAGATGAACCGGGAATATACGGAAGTTGGGTTTGAAGTGATTTGAGTACAGAAACTGGTTCTCCATAATGTGCTTTTTCACCACTGCCAATATGCAACCCACTCTTTAATCGTAAAGTAGCGGTTAATTGACAAAAGGTGTTTAGTTTCATTTTGTCCTCCTTTCAGGATTTTTGCAAGTTTGTTTATAACTCATTTAATATTCTTTCTTTTCTTTTGGGAAATAAGCCAAGACACTTTCAAAATGTTGACAAAAACCTTCAAGCATCTTTTCATTTTTTTCTGCTATTTGAAGATGATGAACTAAAAAATCATTAAAACTTTTGGGAATTACATTTCGTTTTAGTTGATACGCTGCGTCTCTTTGGCATTCATAAAGAATTGGTTTTACTACATTTATGCCACTTAAAAAAGCTTTATTTCGCGCTTTTAAGATTTTTTGATAAAAATCGCGGACCTGTTTGGTTGCCATTCCTTCTCTCGAAAAAATTTTAGCTAATTCTTCAGGCACACCGATAAAAATTTCCTTTAGTAGATTGTTGTCTTTGTCGTAATATGCCTTTAGCAGCAACTCATTAAGGCGGCTTGCTTTCTTATATTTGGATTGAGAAAAACAATCAGGGCAAAGTTTAAAGTGAGGTTGAGTTGGATAAAATTCTTTACCGCAATTTTCACAGATGTTTTGCATTTTTACCTCCTCGTAAAAGTTAAAACATACTTCATTATGGTTTTAAGGTAAGGCAGATTTTCACCACCTTTGGGCTTATCATTAGATGGTTTTAAATCCTCCGCCCAGAGAAGAACTTCTTTTTGCTCTTCTTTCGTTAAATTTCTACCTATATCATAGGTGAGCAGTGGCACAAATTTCAAATAGCTAATATTCTTTTCTTCCTCATATCTGCGATTCATTTCGCCGTATATCCAAAGATTATAAGCAAAGCTTCGAGAAATTAAAGGCGGTTCGCTTTCTAACCATTTTATTACCTTTTTTGCCTCAGTGAGAATTTTATCTAATTCTTGCCAACTTACAGTTTGGTCAAAAATGGTTATCCCATCCTTGCCTTCCTTTGCCTTTGAACTATTTAATGCTTCATTAACTGAATTAACACAAAAAGAAATAGGTTCAGGTGGTTTGAATAATTTAATTCCAGCCGATAAAGTCATATCGGGGTTAAATGCACAATATTCACTAAATCTTTGTTTTATCGCTTTGGCGAAGTCAATAACTTTATCCCAAGGACCAATAACAAATAAATCATCGCCACCAGAAAAAACAATATAAATCGTTTTGAAGTCATTTTCGAGTTTTTCTTGAAGATAACCAGAAAAGAAAGTTTCTAACATCCGAGACAGAGCAGTATAACGTGAAATCGAAGATTTAATCCCTTTGATTTTATGTTTGTTGCTCGGTTCTTTTGGGTCAAATCCGTAGCGCATAATTTTTCCTAAATTATCAATATCCATTTTAAGATAAGCAACCAATTTGTCGCCCTCCGAAACATTGGCAATGTCCTCAAAAGTAACCGGTGAACCTGCCTCAGCATCGGCTTCCGGAATATCTTCTTTAGTAGGAATGTGTTTTAAAAGGTGTTTGAATCCAATAACCGGCAATTTTGTATCAGGGTCATTTAGTGCTAAAATAAGATAAGGATTCTTGGTGAAATAATTTTTCATATCGTTATCGTCCCATAATTCAAATGAATAGTTTAATATCTTAAATTCATTATTATTGTTATTAAAGAAAACGAGATATTTCTTTTTGGGCAAAAGTTGTCCAATTTTGGTATCATTCAAACAGCGCTCACAAAGGTTATCCGGGTTGGGTTCCATCGCCTTTTGAGGATATTTACGACAACCCTGACAGATTTCCTCTTCTTTTTCTAAGACCTCGGGACGCACAAATTCTTTTTCCACCCATTCAACACCAGTAGTTAGCACATGCTTATGAGGTTGATATTTGATATTATTCAGATTGGTTTTTAATTTATCAAATGCTTTGGAAAAATCTGCCAGGTCTTCACCGGATAAATCTATACCTGCCAGGCTGACCGAAAGCTCAGCATTTAATTGGTTGAGTGTCCACTCATCAAATTCTTTTTGTAAGTCTTTTATTTTTTCCTCAGTGGTTGAAAGATTAGGCAGAAGAACATAAAAATTGCCACCGGCTGACATAATTAGGTTACAAATTGGCAAGTTAAATGTATGGAGCAACTTATGAGCAGCAATTTCTGAGATAAGTTGAATAAATAAAGACCGGGCACGCAAACGTTTTGCAATCTTACCTTGCTGAGAGAGTAGTTCAAAAATATAACTCTGAATTCCAGATACATCGCCACCAACTAAACAGAAAGCTCGGCTACTTATAGTCAAGAATTCTTTAGGATTTTCTTTTTGATAATAATAAAGACAACCAGCAATCGCGGCAGTAGTTTTAAGATGTTCAAATAATGAGACATCAGGTTCATCCCTATAGGCGGCACTTGGAATACACCAAGTATATTTCCAAAGCAAAAAGTATATCAAATCAATTACTTGCTGACTCGAAAGAGTATTAAAATCAATAGCTCTGATTTCATTTGTGAATTGTTGCAATAGTTTATTGTATTCAAGAAAGGAAGTGTTTTTATCATCTATTGGAAATGTTGCTTCAAGATTATCTTTATTTAACGAGGTCAATTTATGATATTTAGTTATCTTTGGTTTCTCGGAAATAGATATTCTCGAAAAGATTGAAACAAGTCGGTCAGTGAAAGGGTCGCCTTTTTCTTCATTTTCAAGACCAATCCGTTCTCCAGCGGCAATTATATCAGCTAAATAAACAATATGAGGATGTCCATTGTGATGACCACTAATCGCTGATAATATAATACCACTTTCGTCTTTTAATTTTTCGGCTAAATTACTTTTAAACCATTCTTCACCCCAATGGGAATGGTCTTGAACTGTTGGATTCTCTTGCGCTCGTTGGATAAACTTTCCAATATCGTGCAATAGGGCGGCTAAGACAATGGTCTGGAATTCTTCATTGTTGTTCATTTTAAATCTCTTTTTCTAAAATTGCAATTAACTCTTTTGCCAAAGTAATGATTTCAATGGCGCCTGCTTTGGTGATTTCAGCGTGGGGTTCATAACGAGCATCATTTCGTTTCGTTAACGCCCGGTTTAACCGCCGGCCTAATTCTTTCGGGACAACACCAGTTCGAGCAAATAAGTCGCTAAATTTATTGACAATACCACTATGCCGGGATGGTAATTTTTCGACCTTCTTTAATAATAGACCTTTTACCGCCAGTTCGCAGGCGTTATAGCCAATATCAACACTAATCCGATATAAACCTAAATTGATAACCTTTTCGGCTGCTGCTAAAAATTCTTCTGCCAGTTCTAAATAATTTCGACTTTCTTTTTTTCTAATCTCCTTATCACCCATTGTATATAGCTCCTTTCCATCTCTTAATACTTGGTACATAAATAAAGAATCAATATACCTTGCCTCATCAATGCACCGGATAATTGGTTCAATACTTTCGCCGGTCGCGATGCTTGCTTCTAACTGGGCATCAGCACAGGCATCTAAAATTTTTGACTTCGAATCGGTAGCAAGAATTAAGACATCAATATCACTATCGCTTTTTGCCCTGCCTTCAGCAAAGCTGCCAAAGAGAATAATTTTGGCAATCGAATCTTTTACACCATCGTTGAATAATTTATCAAGGAAAATCTTTAAGGCTTTTTCTTTTCGTTTTAAAATCGTCCGGCTCATTTCCCGATTTTAAAGAAAAAATTAAACCTGTCAATCCAAAATTTGCAATTCATATTTGCCGAAACCGAAGACAGTACCTTTGCCAATATGAACCTTTTCGCCAATTTTGAGATAAGGGATGAACGGAGTTAAATTGCCCTGATAAATTGCTTCGCCGATTAATCCAGCCATCTTAATTAACCGTTCTTGACGCGAAGAGTAACGAGCCCATTCTAAGCGCTTAAGGTCTGCGGTTTTGGTCTTAATTGATAGCGCCTGCTGAATTAAGCCCTGATAGTCAATCTCAAATGGTTTTTCCGAATGGAAATAGGATAATAAACCAATCCGACGTAAAAGATTGCGGATTATGATGTGAAAATCTAAACTCTGAGCAAGCCTGTCTTGATAAATAATACGGAGCGGGGTAAGAAATCTGAGTCCTATTTGGTTTATTGGTTTTCGGGATTTTTGAGTCTTTAACTCTTTTTCCTGCACCGTGCTCTTTAGAGTCTTACTTGCTCCGTCATAGATAATTTTATGTCCCTGATTTACCGATTGAACTGCCAACTTGCCTCTGCCTTTGCCTAACCCTTTTTCTGCCATCGCTTCAAAGGCGTAAATGAAATAGGGTAAAAAGTCAATCGCTTTGCCTAAAAGAATCAAATTGAATGATAATAAATCGTTTGGTTCGTAATCGGTCTTTGTATCCAATGGTGGTTCAATGATAAAAGGATGGGGGATAGTTTCATATTTGCGCATCACCGCTGAACCTTCAGGTCTTGGTGTTTCAAAGACATAAGCGTAGACACATTTCGATTTAAGCAGACATTCTTTACAATCCCGATTGGGAAATGGACAACAGGTTTTCCGAAAAGCATAGCCAAAAGCACCTCTTAACACTGAACCTTTGTAAGATGGTAAGTTGAGTTTATCTATAGCCTTAAGGTTAATCTTGAATTCAGCAATCTTCATAATCCCAAAGGGTAGTAAAAGATTAGTTAATGTCAAGTTCGACGCAGTCGAATTCTTAAGGAATTTTCTTTTTTATTTCTAAATCCGATTCGGATTCGAAGAGGTCTTGACGAAACGGATTTTCCACCTATAATATAATTAATGTTTTTTATCCAAAAAGACCAGTCACAAGTATTAAAGATCGTGCGACCGCTTTGGCTAAACCGTAGTCTTTCCATTGCTATTTGAGAGAATATGGCATCGCAAGAGACTGAACACAAAAAAGGTCCGGTCACCAAATTGAAAGAGGAACTGGAAAGAGTGAAACAAGAGGCTAAGGATAATTATGATAAATACTTACGAGCGGTAGCCGAATTTGATAATTATCGGAAACGGGTTCAACGGGAAAATGAAGAATTTCGGGAGTTTGCTCAGGCGAGTCTTTTATTAGATTTGGTGCCGGTTTTAGAAAATTTTGACCGAGCTTTGGCTCATATCGAATTGGGAATTGATAACCCAATTGCTAATGAATCCACAGCCCAGGGTAACGAAAAAATTACCCAAAAGGATGCTGAGGAAACGAGTCGGTCTTCCCAAGATACGGTAAACCAACCCGACCCGAATTGGCTGAAAGGGGTGAAAATTATCTATAATCAATTGAAAGATATTTTAGCCAAATATGGTTTTCAAGAGTATTCCTGTTTAGGTGAAGAGTTTGACCCAAAGCGGTGCGAGGCGATAGGTTATATTGAAACTGATGAGAAACCACCTCATATTGTGATTGAAGAAGTGGGTAAAGGTTATCTCCTTAAAGGCAAGGTACTTAGGCCAGCATTGGTTATTGTGAGTAAAGCGAAATCGCCGCAGTCCTCGGTTGACCAGAACCAATGTCAGGAAGGGGCGTGACCATAAAATTTTAGTAAGAAAAATTAAATCGGCCAGCCGAATGGTAGAGTCTAATTATAATAACAAGGAGGATATTTATGGCAAAAGTAGTTGGTATTGATTTAGGCACAACCTTTTCCTGCGTGGCAGTAATGGAACGGGGTCAGCCAGTGGTAATTCCTAACCCTGAGGGCGGCAGAATTACCCCGTCGGTTGTTGCCTTTGGTAAAGAACGGCTGGTCGGAACACTGGCACGCCGCCAAGCTATCATTAATCCAGAGACCACAGTTTATTCAATTAAACGGTTTATGGGACGCCGGTATTCCGAAGTGACCGAGGAGATAAAGCGAGTACCTTATAAAGTGGTGGAAGCACCAAATGGTGATGCCTGGGTGAGAATTGGCGATAAGGATTATTCACCACCGGAAATCTCAGCAATGATTCTGGCTTATCTTAAAAAGGCGGCTGAGGCTTATTTGGGTGAACCAGTAACCAAAGCGGTTATTACGGTTCCTGCCTATTTTAACGATTCTCAGCGTCAAGCCACAAAAGATGCTGGTAAGATTGCTGGTCTTGAGGTCTTAAGAATTATCAATGAGCCGACCGCTTCGGCTTTGGCTTATGGGCTGGATAAAAAGAAAGCCGAAAAGATTGCGGTCTATGATTTTGGTGGCGGTACCTTTGATATCTCAATCTTAGAGATTGGCGAAGGGGTCTTTGAGGTTCGTTCGACCAATGGCAATACCCATTTGGGTGGTGATGACATTGATGTTCGGGTGATGGAATGGATAATGGAAGAATTTCGCAAAGCCTATGGCATTGATTTATCTAAAGACCGTACCGCTTTACAACGAATTCGCGAAGCAGCCGAGAAGGCAAAATGTGAACTTTCCACAGTACTTGAGACCAATATCAGTTTACCATTCATCGCTTCGGATGAAAAACGGGGACCACTCCATTTAGAATTGAAGTTGACCCGAGCTAAACTGGAGTCGTTGGCAGAAGATTTGATTCAATCCTCTTTCGGACCAGTCCGACAAGCCTTAGAAGATGCTAAGATGACACCACAAGATATTGATGAAGTGATTTTGGTGGGCGGTCAAACTCGAATGCCTCGAATCCAGCAATTGGTGCGTGACTTCTTTGGTAAAGAGCCGCATAAGGGAATTAATCCGGATGAAGTGGTAGCAATTGGTGCGGCAATTCAAGGTGCGGTCTTGGCTGGTGAAGTGAAAGATGTGGTCCTATTGGATGTGACACCGCTCTCGTTAGGGATTGAGACCTTAGGTGGTGTGATGACGCGCATCATTGAGCGGAATACTACAATCCCAACCCGCAAGAGCCAAATCTTTACTACTGCTGAGGATAATCAGACCGCGGTCACCATCCATGTTTTACAAGGTGAAAGGGAAATGGCAATTGATAACCGGACCTTGGGCAAATTTGAACTTTATGGCATCCCACCGGCACCAAGAGGTGTTCCACAAATTGAAGTGACATTCGATATTGATGCCGATGGCATCTTACATGTCACGGCAAAGGATTTGGCAACCAATAAAGAACAGAGTATCCGAATTACCGCTTCTTCGGGTTTAAGCAAGGAGGATGTGGAGCGAGCAATTAAGGATGCCGAAGCCCATGCCGCGGAAGACCGTAAGAAACGGGAATTGATTGATGCCCGCAATCGAGCCGATTCTCTAATCTATCATACCGAAAAGAATCTCAAAGAGTTTGGCGATAAGATTTCACAAGCCGACCGTAAGGCAATTGAAGATGCAATTGCTAAACTTAAGGATGTGATGCGAACCGAAGATAAAGCGGCAATCGAACGCGAAATGGAAAATGTCCAAAAGGCATCTTATAAATTAGCCGAAGAGATGTATAAACGGGCACAAAGACCCTCGGGTGCTGAGACAAAAGCTGAAACCACCGAACGACCCGAGGCTGGGAAAAAGGTTGATGCCGATTATCAAGTCTATGATGAAGAACCGAAAAAGTAAAAAATAAGCAGTTTATAATTTTCGCAAAAGTGATGAGCGATTAATGGCGACGACCAAGCGTGACTATTACGAAATCTTAGGCGTTTCCCGTAACGCTACCGAAGAAGAGATTAAACAAGCCTACCGAAGACTTGCCAAACAGTACCATCCGGATATGAATCCGAACAATCGCAAAGAAGCCGAAGAGAAGTTTAAAGAACTTTCCGAAGCCTATGAGGTTCTGTTGGATAAAGACAAACGGGCACTTTATGACCGGTATGGCCACGAAGGGGTCTCGAGCCGATTTGGTCCAGGTGGCTTCGACTTCCGGCGGGATTTTACCCATGTTGATGACTTGCGCGATATCTTTGCCGATTTCTTTCGTGGGTTTGGCGACTTCGGTACGGGCAGTATCTTTGATACTTTATTTGGGGAAAGAGAGACTGCAACCCGAAGGGCTGCTCGGGGTCGTGACATCCATATCCGACTTCGCTTAAGTTTAGAAGAGATTGCTGAAGGAACGACTAAGGAACTGGTTATCTCAAGATTTGAACGGTGTGCCGAGTGTCAAGGTAAAGGTGGTAAAGGAACTCAACCCTGTCCGGTTTGCAAAGGCCGCGGTGAGACCCGCCAGGTATCAAGAAGCGTCTTCGGTCAATTTGTTCAGATTTCCACCTGTCCCAATTGTGCTGGACAAGGTGAAGTTGTTAAGGATACCTGCGCCAATTGTAAAGGTGAAGGCAGGGTCCGGGTGCAAAGAACCATCAAAGTGCGCATACCAGCCGGGGTTAAATCTGGCAATTACTTGCCATTGCATGGTGAAGGACATTATGGTCCGGGTGGTAGGGGCGATGTAATTATTGAAATCGAGGAGAAAGAACATCCACTCTTTACTCGCCAGAATGACGATATTGTTGTGGAGGTGCCGATTTCAATTACCACGGCAATCTTAGGTGGTGAAGTCGAAGTACCAACTTTGAATGGCAAAAAACCGATTAAGATTAACCCTGGCACCCAACCCAATACCATTCTCCGCATTCGCGGGGCAGGCATAAAACATCTTGATGGCGGTCGGGGCGATGAGTTGGTAAAGATTACAGTTCACATCCCAGAAAAGATTACCAGTCGCGAGCGCGAACTATTAAAAGAATTAGCCAAGAGTCTGGACGAATCCGTCCCGCCACCGAGAAAGGCATAACCAACAGTCAATGCACCAAAGCACCAACCAACGAAATGATTTAAATTTTCTTAAGAGAAATTGTTATGGAAGCTCAGGAAAGTTTTTATTAACTGTCGGAAAGGGGGTGGCAAATAGTTAATGTCAGGTATTACAGTCAAAAATGGTGAACCTTACGAGAGTTTCATTCGTCGGTTTCGCCGCGCCTGCGAAAAGGCTGGAATTTTACGGGAACTGAAACGGCATGAGTATTATGAGAAACCCAGCCAGCGTCGGAAACGAAAAATAGCCGAAGCCCGACGCAAGGCACTCCGCCGTGCTCAAGAAGAAGCTGGACTTTAATTAGTGAGGAGTGAGCCGAAAGGAAGAAAAACTGCTTACCACTCTCTGCTCACTGGGTTTTTGACGGTCAAAAAATGGATAGCCATACGCTAACGGTCCTTGATTTCCAAAAGGTCCAAGAAATAGTGGCAAACTTGACCCAGACGGAACTCGGACGGGAAGCGGCTTTAAAAATGATGCCCAATCCTGATGCAATTTGGGTTAAACGAGAACTGGATTGTGTTGAAGAGTTACTCAAATTCGGTGATGATTTGAATCTGGGTTTAGTGACGGATATTCGGTCGTTAGTTGGACAAGCCAATCAAGGTCTATTAAATCCGACGAGTCTGGCACAAATTCGGATAAGTCTTGGTGGTTTGCGTAAGGTTAGAGAATTTTTCGCTAAACGCAAAAATCGTCTAAGGTTGACCTACGAAATTGCCTATAATATTAAGACTTTTGAGCCGATTGAACAGGCGATTGACAAAGCAATTGATGAAGCGGGTAGCATTCGCGACGATGCCAGCTCAGAACTCCAAAAGATTCGGATGGAAATAAGACAGCGCCGCAACGAGATTGTCAACCGATTAGAGAAGATTAGGTCAGCTCACCCCGATTATTTCCAAGAACAAGGGTTGACGATTAAAGGCGACCGGTTTGTCTTGGCTTTAAAATTGGAAGCCAAGGGTAAAATTGCCGGAATTCTTCATGACTATTCGGCAACCGGCAAGACCTTATTCATTGAACCATTAGAATTGGTCGAGACCCAAAATGAATTAGCCCAGTTGCGCAGTGCCGAAGCCGAAGCAATCAAAAGAATTTTGGCGCAGTTGACCGAACTGGTTAACCAAAATCGTTCGGCTATTCTATCTTCGTTGGCGATAATTGAGAAACTTGATTTACTACAAGCCAAGAAGAATTTTGCCTTGCGTTTCGATTGTGTGAAACCCCAAATTACCGAAAATGGCCAACTCGCAATTCGGCAATGTCGCCATCCTTTACTACAATTAAGAAAGCGGGAAGTTGTCCCATTAGATTTTTCGCTTCCAGACAACACTAAGGTTATCTTAATTTCCGGACCGAATGCCGGTGGTAAGACGGTGGTTTTAAAGACAGTGGGACTTTTGGCTTCAATGCTTGCCTGTGGGATGTATCTACCCGCCCAATATGTGGCAATGCCAATTTATCAGAATGTTTTTGCTGATATCGGTGATGAACAGTCTCTGGAGAGCGACCTCTCTTCTTTTTCCGCCCACCTTTTAAGAATCAAAGGAATTTTACAGGACGCCGATCCGAAAAGTTTAGTGCTTTTAGATGAGATTGGTTCATCCACTGACCCACAAGAGGGTTCGGCATTGGCAATGGCGATGTTAGAGTCATTACGGGATAAAGGAGCGCTAACCTTAGCCACCAGCCATTTTGGTCAGTTGAAACTGTTTGTTCAAAATGCTTCGGGTATGGCAAATGCTGCGATGGAATTCTTAGGAAGACCGACCTATCGCTTAATAATGGGGATTCCGGGCGAATCTTCTGCCTTGGCAATTTCGCAAGAATTGGGTCTGCCTCAGAAGCTACTCAATCGGGCAAAAGAATATTTAGGCAAGGATTGGCTCGACTTGAGTGAAGAGATTAAGAGGCTAAGTGCGGAACGCACAAAGACCGAGGTCCTAAATCGTACCTTAGCTCAAACGAAAGCAGAACTGGAACAATTGAAAAATGAATATGCTTCCAAGGTTGCCCAGTTTCAAACCTTTCAGGCAGAAGAGAGGAAGAAGATGCGCACGGCAATGAGCACACTCTTAAAGACAACTCGTAAAGAGATTGAGAACTTAGTGCGCGAGATTAAAGAGAAGAATGCCGAAAAATCAGCTATCGTCCAAGCCAAGAAATATATTGAAGAAAGACTGGAAAAATTGTCCGAGGTCGAACCAGAAATAAGAAGTCAAAATCTCTCTGATTATAAACCAGGGGATTGGGTCTATTCGCGGACCTTTCGTAAGCAAGGTTTGGTGGTGGCTACTGACCAAGATAGCGTCACAATTGCCTTGGGTAGTATCAAGATAAAATTACCACCCGAAGATTTGGAGAAGATCGAGACAAAACAATCGCCGACCGATTGGGGGCAATTGAATACCACCGAACCAGCGTTTTTCAATCCCCGACTGACAATAAGAGGTATGACTGCTGAAGAGGCAAAAATGTTGTTAGAACGCTTTCTTGACGATGCCCAACTGGTCGGTGCGAAGCAACTCACCATCCTGCATGGCAAAGGTAAAGCGATTTTGAAGAAGATGGTTTGGGAAAGGTTACGCCGTGACCCCCGGGTTGAGACAATAAGATTAGCTGAACCTTATGAAGGCGGTGACGGTGTCACTATCGTGAAACTGAAATGATTAAACCCGAAGTTATTGAACGAATTCGTAACGAAACCGATATCGTTGAATTGGTTGGCAGTTATCTACCATTAAAGAAGGCGGGAAAATACTATCGCGCCTTATGCCCATTTCATACCGAAAAGTCGCCATCATTTTATGTCAGTCCCGAGCGGCAAATTTACCATTGTTTTGGCTGTGGGGCTGGTGGTACTGCCCTAACCTTTGTGATGAACTTTGAGAAGTTGTCGTTTCCGGAGGCGGTCAAGAAATTAGCCACCCGGTTAGGTATTACTTTGGAATTTGATAAAATTACGACACCGAACCAACCGTTATATGACACTTGTGAGTTTGCCGCAAAATTTTTTAGTCAAGAACTTGCTAAGTCCGAATTAGCCCAAAATTACTTACAGCAACGAAGATTGAAAGCGGAGACAATCCAAAGATTCCGTTTGGGCTATGCCCCAGGTGGTAATCGGCTCTTCGGCGAAGCTAAGAAACATAATATTAGTGAGGATTTACTTTTGGCAACCGGCCTGGTAGTAAAAAAGGAAAATGGCTATTACGATTGGTTCTTTGACCGATTAATCTTTCCCATCTTCTCTTTATCCGGTAAAATCATCGGTTTTGGCGGTAGGGTGTTAGACCCAACTAAAGAGCCAAAATATCTCAATTCCCCAGAGACGGTAATCTTTCGGAAAGGTGAAAATTTTTATGGGCTATTCCAAGCCAAAAACTATTTGCGGGAGAATAAACCGATTGTGGTCGAAGGCAATTTTGACTTACTATCTTTGGTTGATAAAGGAATCCTTAATGTCGTTGCCCCTTTAGGTACCGCTTTAACTAATGAGCAAGCCCTTATCCTGCGTCGTTATGCCACTACCGCAATCATTGCTTTTGATGGCGATGCCTCAGGTCGTAGCGCAACCCAGCGGGCGATTGAGGTATTGTTAAAGGCTGGCGTGGAACCCCAAATTTTACTGCTCCCGGATGGATATGACCCAGATAAGTATATCTTGCAATACGGTAAGGAAGGGTTTCAGCGAGCGCTCGAGTCGCTTTATGATTATGTCGGCTATATTTCTTATATCGAGCCGACCCGGACAGTTAGCGAAAAAAAGATGGTACTGGATAAGATTATAGAACTTACTGGTTTAATTGGTGACGAAATAACTAAGGAGTTATATCTCAATAAGATTGCTCAACTTTTTGACTTAGATAAAGCGATATTGGTTAGCCGATTACAACGCAAGACACTGGAACGGGCTAGACCCCAAGTCAAAACCAATTCGCGGCTGGAACGACTCTTAGCCCTAATTGCCCAGGAACCCGCCTATGCGGCAATTGCGCAAAAAGAGTTGCCCTTAGACCTGATTGACGATACTGGACTGAAACAAATTGCCGAGGTTATCTATACTAACTTACAAGAGGGAAGGAGTTTGGCTTTACGAGAACTCATTGATGAACTGCCCAGCGACGATTTGAAGTCAAAGGTTACCGAATGGGCGTTTGAGAAAATCACCTTGAAGGAGGATGAATTTCTCTTGCGGCTTCGCGAACTGAAGGCGAATTGTCTTTATCGCCAACTTTTAAAAGCTAAAAGCCAAAATGAGACTACGAAACTAACCCAATTGACTAATGAGTATTATGCAACCAAGCGGCAAATCTCAAAAATGTTGCGACGGGGTTAAAAAAATTAGTATTTGCATTTTACCAAAATCTAACTATAATATATAATGGGTGATAGATGCCCAAAGTTTACTTTAAAGATGAGGAGACCCCTCAGCTCCCCGGATTGAAAATAATTTGGGGATTCAAAGGGGCAAAGCTCTTTTGAGAGGTTTGATTGGGAAAGGAGTAATATGAAAGATACGCGCAAGCGCCGAAGTAAATGGCTGGATGAAATTTATAAGAAGGCGCTCAAAGATAAGAAAATAACTTATGACGAATTAGATGAACTTTTACCCGAGGAATATATTTCCCCGGATGAGATTGAAGCGGTGATGTCTGACCTCACCCAGCACGGTGTTGCGGTTATCAAGTCGCGGGAAGAAGTAGCGGCGCCCAAAAAATTTACCAAACCAGTCTTAGAGCGAATCACCGACCCAACCAAGTTCTACTTTCGAGAGTTGAGCCGACTCACCTTGCTTGACCGAGAACAAGAAGTGAAATATTCCAAACTGATGGAGGACGGTTATCGTAAGATAACCCGCTATCTATTTGAACCGGTACCGATGATTGAAGAGTTAATTAAGGAGTGTCTAACCGTTGAAGATGGCAGTCGAGCCTTAGACCAGATTGCTCGGGTTGAATTTGAGTGTCTTTTTGACCGGCGGGCAATGTGGCGGGACCGCCAGAAATTCATCCGCCGGGTGCATGCAATTCAACGCGATACGGAAATCTTAAAGACGCTTTTAGAAAAACGGGCGTCGCGGCGCTATGCTCGAAAAATTGAAGCGCTGCGCAAAAAGATTCTGAAACGGATTCAAGCCCTCTCTTTACAGCACCACCTGATTAATCAATTTATTCAAAAATTCAAGCAGAATGCCCAAGAATTGATTACTCAGTCCCAACGTCAGGAGGCATTAGCCAAACAGCGTCGGGCTTCGGCTGAAGAACAAAAAGAATTGAAGCGCAAGGTGAAAGACCTCTATGACTTTATGGGGCGCAAGCCGGAAGAATTGAAAACGATAATGAAAGAGATGGATGCGATTGAAGCCCAAATCATTGATGCCCGTAATAAGATGATTGAAGGAAATGTTCGGCTGGTCATCTCGATTGCGAAACGATATGTCAATCGGGGTTTAGAATTTGCCGATTTATTAGAAGAAGGTAATGTTGGTTTGATTAAAGCGGTCGAGAAATTTAATTACCGCAAAGGGTTCAAGTTTTCCACTTATGCGACCTGGTGGATCAAGCAGGCGATAACCCGAGCGATTGCCGACCAGTCAAGAACCGTCCGGGTACCAGCCCATATCATTGATGCAATCAATAAGATTGCCAAAATGCAACGGAAGTTTATCCAGAAATACGGTCGTGAGCCGACTTTGCCCGAATTAGCCCAAAGGTTATCTACACCCAAAGAGAAGATTGAAGCTTTGACTCGAATCTCTCAGTATGGTATCTCCTTAGACAAACCGGTTGATGATGAAGAATCTTCCTTCATTGGCGATTTTATCTCGGACGAAAAGACTACGTCGCCAGCGCATGCGGCTGGTGTTTCGCTATTAAGCGAAAAATTGGAAGAATCGCTCGGAGTACTCTCCAAACGTGAGGAAAAGGTTCTGCGGCTGCGCTTCGGTTTGGGTGACGGTGTGCCCAGAACCTTAGAAGAGGTCGGACAGATTTTCAATATCACCCGGGAGCGGGTGCGGCAAATTGAAGCCAAGGCATTAAGAAAACTCCGCCATCCGGTTCGGCTGCGCAAATTTGAACCCCTGCGAGAAATGTTGACCTAAAAAGCAGCAAATAAGGCAAAATTACATTCTCGTCTTTTCTAACTGATAACCAAAAGAATTAGAAGTCTGCACTTGGTTTAAAAAACCTTATCCATAGTCTTATATTAAAAAAACTTTATGAAAGAAACCACAGAGAATCCGAATCGGATTAAGAAAGAAAAAGGGAACTCTGAAACAAGTTCAGAGTCGACTTCGTCGAATCACAGAGATAAATTAAGTTCTTTGTGTTCACCTCACGCAGTGAGATTCTTCTCAATATGCTTCTTCATCTTTTTCGTGTTTATTTGTGTTCATTCGTGGTTTTTCCCCTTTTCGTTCGGTGGACGCTGCGCGTAGCTCGTAAGAGATTC
>JBDRUX010000008.1:0-45183 GCA_039801565.1 Caldifarciminota bacterium | reverse complement strand
AGGTAGTCAATAAAACTATTGACAAGGTGGCTTAAATGATTATAATGTCAACAATGGCAAAGTTAAGAATTTCCACGAATATCGGGACAGGACCTCCATGCATTCAAATAATCATTTCGCAATGTATTAATTAATTCCTTTTCGTTGGAGTGAGTTTTAAGTTCTTCATCAATAGTTTTAAGGAAGCAATACAAACCACATTTTTCAAACGAGCCTTCAGTATAATTGCGATGAGCATTACATTCATTACATTCATTACTATAATTACAAGAATTACAAGGCATCGTCTCGTCTCCTTTCTTTTATCGTCAAGAAAGACCAGACCGTCGAATTATAAATTATTTATGGCCTGGCTCTCTCTGATATTGCAACTCCTATTTCATTCTTAGTTCATTATAATTCAGCAACCGAGCCGACAAGTTTATCGGCGACTTGCTGAATTGATTCCGCGAATTCTTTGTCGGTTTGCATTTTTTCCTAAACTCCGATATTATTTATTTCCCAAAATAGGGATGGGATAGGTAGGGTTGTTTTTTGGTCTTCTCCTCTTTACTGGTTAATGTCATTTTGCTAATAATTACCGAGGGCGCAACCACTGAAATTGGTAAGTAAGCATCACCGCCAAAGCGCTCCCGAATTAAGGTATTATAGACATTCATCTCTTTGCCGACCGCGACGATATCTTTTAATATTTGCGGGGTAATTCCTTCAAACTTTAAACTTTTAATCAGTTCCTTGTGGCCATCAGGATAAAGTTTATAGGCGACAAATGTTGGATTAAGCATCGGTGCTTCTGGTCTGCCACCGGTAAAATAGGAATAAATCTCTTCTTCTAACTCTTCGGCCGTTTTGGGCAGTGATGGCAAAAGTTTTGTTACCACAATGCCGTATTCGAGACCGTTCTCTTGACATAACCTTATCAACTCTTTTTCTAAATCGTCACTAGTCTTCTCACTTTGGACAATTAAATTGCTAATATAATTCCTAACCATTCGGTTATAGAATCGGCCGTGCCCGTTCGATTTTTTAATCTCTTTTATCGGTTTACGACTCATTGGCAAGGTGACCAGTTTGCCATTTTTGACCAATTCAATTCGCTCGGGCTTAACTCCTTGGTCGTCAAAACTGTAATTGCCAATTAATGGCTTATCCTCGTAATTGGTGATTGTCGGGTCATCATAAACGGTAAAATAATCCGGTAAAATTGATTTGTTAAGTCTACCAGCCAGAAAACCGGTATTCTCTTCCAGAACCTTTTCCATTTCTTCTTGTTCGTATAAAGGCCTTCGGGTATCCGAAACTCCTTTACCTAAGATTTGATAAAACAATTGACCAGAAGCAGGGGCAAGAAAAAGGACTGGTCCGGTGTACTCTTTTTCTTCTTTGACTTCGGTGTAAAGGGATAAGGTCTCTGCCATCGCTTTTACCTTTTCGATAATCGCATTAAGTTTAGGTAGCTCTTCGGGGTTGTGGGCATAGAAACCAACAAAATCAGCCAAATTGGCACCAGCTTTGTTTTGAGTATTGGCATAAGCCTCAACATAAGTGAGCGAGTTATTTGTCACCTGTTTATTTCCTTCAGAATCAATAAAATAACGGGTAAGACTCAAAGCCCGAAATATCACTCTTGAGGTCTGAATTTTTGGATAATTGCGGAATAGATTAGAGATTTCTTTGACGCTTTTCCGCCAGCAATCGCAATCAATCTTTATTCTTTTGATTTCCTCGATTTCTTGATATGGAGTTATTTGAGTAAAATCCGGGATAGTCTCCGACAATGCCTTATGTTCGACTACCGACTTCTTCTTAGCAAGGAGATCTATTGCCTCTTTGTAAGCAGCATCCGTGGCAAGCCAAATCTTTTGCCGGATGGCATCGTAGTCATCTTCTAAAGGTAATCTTGTAGCATTTTCCATCGAGCCGAAACGGAATTCATAACCACTACTCGGAACGAAATTAGAATTGTCAAAATTATAGTTACCGACCCTTAAATCAACATAGAGATTTCGATTGTGTTCGGAGTTATCCTCAACAATTGCCCCGAAACGGGCGACGATTGTTATATCGGTTATGTCATCAATTCGGTAGGCGACATAATAGGGCGGTTTCTCTTTTTCTAATTTCAGATTTTTCACGGTCCTCTGCAATTCATCCTGCATTGCTCGTAAAATTGGCGATTCCTCAGCATAAAGCATCGGTAGCAATAGTACCGAAAGGAATATTCCTATTCCAAATCTCTCGATAATTTTATGCTTAACTTCTTTTTTCCCATAAGCAATTTGTCTATTCATTTCTTACCTCCAATCGGTGCAGGCAAAATTGGGAGTTTCTCTTGTTCTTTGGCTTTCTTTTCGACTTCCATCTCAGCAGTTAGAATCGAAGGTGAAACTGCTGAAACCGGAATCATTCCGGATTCTGCCCCGCAACTACCATTAAAAACATCTGGGTCGTCACCGGTGGCTAAAATCTTAGAAAAGGCAATCAATGGTGTGCCAACAATATTAACTCCCCGCACCACTTCTTCTCGACCGTCGGTGTAGACTCTTTTCACTAATAGTGGGGTGACATTAAATGCCTGCAAGCCACCCCGACCGGTCATTGTGAAACCACCAGCAATATCTTCAAAGATTAATCCATACGGCTTATTCTGCCTTTTACATTCTGCAATTAACAGTTGGCGCAAACTGTCATAAGGAACCTGATTTTTCGATTCAATGATTAAATTGCCTTGCCGGGCAACGACTTTGTAGCCATACTGCCTTCGACCGTGACCGTTTGACTTAGGAAAATTTTCAATCGGGGAACGGGTAGTTAAGAAATTTTTTAATACACCATTTTCCACAATTGGCACCCTTTGTGCTTTCACTCCTTCGTTATCGTAACGATAATAGCCATTTAAGTCTTTTTCACCAAATTGTGACAGCGTTGGGTCATCGTAGATTGAGATAAAATCAGGTAGAATTTTAGTGCCAACTTTATCCTTAAAGGTCTGGCCCTCCCTTTCCAATTTCTGGCGATGGCCCTCGATACGGTGTCCAAATATCTCATGGAAGAAGACACCAGCCGCGACATTCTTTAAGATCGCCGGTCCGCTGTAAGGATCAACCAATGGTGCTTGCCTTAAATCGGCTAAGCCTTTAATCAATTCATCGATTTTTGATTTAATTGCGTCGTCAGTAGGGAGTCCATTGGGTGAGTGGGAATAGAAATGACGATAGAGCGAGAGTCGCATACCATCTTCGGCTTTGGTTGCTGCCGAAACTCGAACTAAATAATTAGTTTTGGGTTCAATAATCTTTGTGCCATCGGTATTGACCAAATATTTGGTGATTGCCCGGGCAGTTAAACTCATGTTAGAAGAATAAAGCCAAGGGTATTCCTTGAAGATTTTTGACAACTCCTTTAATCGTTTTGCCCAGTTTACGGTATCAATTGCTAATTTTGCTTCAGTTCCTAACTCAATCTGGGGTTCGGCTTTTGAGAAGTCGGGTGAGGTGTCACTTTCGGTAACCTTGGTGGTTTTTTCGGCTTTTACTTTCATAAGCCTTTCCTGGGCTTTTTTGAACTCCTCATCGGTCTTTTTCCAAAGCACTTCACGAATTGAGAATTCATCGTCTTCTAATGGGATTTGCTCATAAGATGGGGCATAGAATTCAAAACCGGCAAATCCGGATTGTCCCCGAAGTTGATGGGTGTTATCTAATTTATAATTTCCCACGCGAACATCAACCGTGAGATAGCGATTTCGATTATGTTCCTGGGTCTGGATTGCACCATTAAAGGCAGCGATATTGATTTCTTCTTCGTCAATGATTTCATATTGCAAAAAGTAAAGCGGCTCCTTCCCAGCATTTTTTAATCCAGTGAACGAACGCTTGAGTTCTTTTTCCATTGTTGTGATTAAAACGTTTCCTTGCGCAAAGAGAATTCCACTAAAGAGAATCGCAATGATAAATAACAATTTGCCTTTGAACATTTTATCTCCTTTCTGGTAGTTTATTAAAGACCCCGCTTTTCTAATAATAAATAATAAAATAGCGTTGTCAACTTTTTTATCCACCACCGCAGACAGCTTGATAGATTTCGCTCAATTTTTGGGCAGATTTTTCCCAAAGAAAATTAGCTCGAATGTGTTCGGTTAAAGAATGGTCTTTTTTCTTGTTCAATGCTTTGATTATGCCTTGACGAATTGACTGAATGCTCCTTGGTTCGATATATTCCGCATAATGACCGAAGTATTCGTCAGTCCCACCATATTTGGTAATAACGATTTTTGCGCCCGCCAAACCCGCTTCTAAAGCGGCTAAACCGGGTGTTTCATAAAAAGAAGGTAATACAAAGACATCGCAAGCCGCATAAGCCGAAGCTAATAGCGCCGAATCGGAAGGCAAACCGGAAATAATCCGGATATTTTTATTTTGCTGTGCCGTTTTCAAACAAATTCTTCCGTAATCGGTTTCGAGAACCGGTCCAATCAATACCGCAGGGTGATTAATTTCTGTCAAAGCTTGAATTAAAGTAAGGAGATTTTTCCTTTTGTAGCCAATATGGCCAACATAGAGGATAAAATCCTTTAGCTGATATTTTTCAATAAAAGGTTTCGGGTCGGCATTATAAAATCGGTCATCAACACCATTGGGCAAGATTTTTATCTTTTTGCTCTCAATACCGAGTCCTTTTATTAACAGGCTAGCTTCTTGTTTTGTATTTGGCGTCACCAAAGTTGCCATTTCACATAGTTCCTGGGTGAAGATATGTTCGGTCCAGATGCCCCCCAATTGCCTTAAAGTGTTAGCCAACTTAATGAGCAAGTAAAGCTGCATCGGACTGCGTCGGCTAAAAAATACCGGGGTTACCACCATTTTTACAGCCAAACTGTGCAATGCCCGACCGAGATGATAAGTGCCAAGATGGGCAGCGAAGAGATGAAATAGACTATACTCTTTAAGATTGTACTCCATAGCCGGATTAAAAAATTCGACCTCGTAGTTTAATCTTTTTAAGGCGCTGGCTAAACTTGCCATCTGGACTTTTACACCGCCTCCAAGAACTGAAATTGCCGAAAAACTACCAAAGAGAATTTTTTTATTCACGACCGTTGGCCTTTAATTCTTCGGTTAAGAGTAATGATAAATTCCTTAACTGGTAAGATAAATTCACCTTGCTGGGTCCGTAAAATTTCTTTACCGAATAGGATTGGTTCGGGCAGTTTATTCCAACTTAACTGGTCAAGAGGATATACGCCGCTTTTTAGGGGAACAAAAGTCTCTTCGCCACCCGGACTAATAAGATGAAGCATCAGGTCTAAATTTACATTATTCGTTTCAATCTGCAATTGACCATTCACAATAGTTGCATTATAATTAACCGATTCCCGCTGTTGCCACCATCGCATAAAGGAGACGAAGTTAGTAAACCAAATGTCTTTTTTTGACTTTACCCATTTTAAAAGGGTGTCGAAGACTTGAAGCATTTGGGTTATCCGATGGGGATGGTCGTAAATCATTATTGGCTCACGCATCTGGTAATTTAACTCAATATATCGTTTAAAATAGATGAAGATTTGATTGGAGTCAAAGCCGGCTTGCAACAAACGACCGACACCAATCGGATGGATAGGAATTTGGAGGGTCGTTGACTTTTCGCTTCCTACAATCGGATAAAACGGCAAATCATCATAATTGAGTGCAAACTCGGAAGAAAATTGAAAACCAAGCGCTGCCAAGGCATCGGCTAAACTTTTATTCCATTCGCCAAATGGTCCAGCAAAACCAATTGGTTCAATGCCCACAGCTTTTAATAAATTTTTACCTTTCTCAATATTGGTATAATTGAGCGAATAATCAGTAAAAACATTATGCTTATAACAATGAAGTTGCAGGTCTTCCCCGGCTTCTTTTAATTTTATGAATTTGGCTAAATCCCCTTCTTGAGCTTTAGTATTGATAAACCAGGTAAAATTCATTTTATTTTCTTGGGCGAGTTTAAAAACCGCTTCGATTTGTCGCCAAGGCGAGAAATCGGTGTCAACCCGAAAAGCAAAAATTGACCGAAAGCTATTGGGATAATACCAGAGATGAGCATAGTAACAACTTTGGGCAAAAAGAAGTGACTTGAGGCAATTGATTACTAACTTCCGGATTTCGCCTTTACTAACGCAAGCGACCGTTTCGTAAGGCAATTTGGTAGTTGGGGCAAAGAAAAACTTGGGCCGCGAATTAACCTTTGTTAATGCTAAATCAAGGTCGAAAGGTAGGGCAATGATTTTACCGGCTCCATAAGATTTTGTATAAATTGCTGGTTGCTTAAAACCAACAGGAATAAAGCCACTTTGTCCAATATCGGTTAAACCAACATTATAAAAAAGTTCATCCGAAGCCGGTGTGATATAGCGAAACTTGTGACTTTGGTGAAAACGAAAGTCAGCCAACAGACTTTTGAGCATTATAAAATCAGCAAGGATTCCGCCACCGGAATCAAGATAGTTTTGGACCGCCAAACCTTCTTGGGGCGTTAAGTTACGAATAAGGATGATGACTCCGAACCGATTTAAGTTTGTCAGTTCGGTAACCGATTGATAATTGACTCGCTCTTGGTCTAATATCTGTTGCCAACTTAGGCTTTCCCCTAAGATACCAATTGGTTTAATCATAGTGTACTAAGTCTAAAATCATCCTGAGTGATTCCTCGAACCAGGAAAAGTAGACCGCCATATATTATAAAAGCCCCAACCATTCTTAAAAACAAATTGCTATTAGAAAATAATAAAAGAAAAAATGCCATAAGGCAAGTCGCGAATAAAGACTTGGGCAAGATTTGTTTCAGTCGGCCAAATCCTATGATGCCGCCAATTCGATGATAATTGATTAAAGCGAAAGTTAAAGTAACCGCCTCAGCCAAAACAACCGTAATACTTGCCCCTAATGCACCTAAGTAAAAAGTCAAGAATGGATTGAACAAGATGTTAGTTAATGTGCCGAAACCGATAGCCTTTGCATATTGGAATTCCTTTTGCGCCGCAATTAAGGATACTCCGTATAAACTCACAAAGATGGTAATGCCAAAGAAGAAAATTAAAATTTGGAATAAAATGACAGTTTGCCAATAATTAGTTCCGTAAACCAAGAGTATGATATCCTTAGCTAATATGACACCACCAATCAGAATCGGCAAGACCCCAAAGATTAAAAACTTTTGCAAACGATTGTGAAGTTGTTGTAGTAAATTCGGATTGTTAAGGGTATAAAACCTCGTTATCATTGGTAGGGCAACGATGGTGAATACCCGGTCAAAGATGGCAATCATCATCACCAATTTGTAAGCAGCTGCGAAATAACCAACTGCCTGATTGCCTTTAATTAAACCTAAAAGAGTTGGAGTAAAATATTGACCAAATTGAATGAATAGTGAAGCAATTCCAAGAGGTAAAGCCATCTTTAGCAATCGTCTGCTGTCCTGCCAATTTAATGTCAAACGAATTTTACCAAAACGCTTTTCGTAAACTAAAAACTGAAATAGGGCAATCGTCAAATTGCCTAGAAAAAAGCCAATTGGTACAAAATAGAAATCGTTCTGGTTATGGATTGTAAGTAAGACAAATAGCAAGTAAACGGTATAATTGAGAATTCGGCTAATGGCTAAATATTCCATCGCCTCTTTGCCTTGAAAGAACCAATCTAAGAAAAGACCGGTGGTGAACAAAGAGAATCCGTAAAGAACGATTAATGTTTTTGTTTCAATACCTTTGGGAAGAGCGAGACTAATTAGGGAGATTAAAACAAAACCGAAAAGGCTTAAAATGAGCCTTAAGGATAAGATTACCGGAACAATTTTTTCTGGGTTTTGCTGCCGGGCAATTTCTCGAGTGCCTAAAGTTGGCAAACCCAGATAATTTAGAAGTAGGCCATAGGAGAATACCGCTTGTGCAAAGTTAATCCGACCAAAATTTGCTACACCCAAGACCCGAGCTAAATAAGCAATCACAAAAAACCCGAGCAGTGGACCCAAAAATTCACCAAGGGCAACCAGTAAAAGGTTTTTTAGGTTTCTTTTCATTTTGAACATTTAAACATCTTACACCAGGTTAATTTAAATATTCAAAGCAGTTGGGTAATACTTTCTTGCCAATTTCTGATATACCGCGATGGTATTTTGAGCAATGACCTGCCAGTTATAGTAGCGCTGAGCTTCGGTTCGGCAGTTTCGAAACTTTCCAGGGTTGTTTAAAATCAATTTCACACCTTCAATTATTTCCCTTTTGGTTACGGCTAAAACACCAATTCGGCTGATTTCGCCCCAAAAATTTCTTAATGTCCCTCCGACCACTGGTGTGCCACAGGCTAATGACTCGATTAGCGAAATTCCAATGCCACCCCACTCGGTTAGCGGTTTTGTCCCAGGTAGAATCGTAACATCGGCTGCCGAATAAAATGTCGGCATCAGTTCTGGTGGTTGCCGTGGAAAAATAACCGCCTGGCTGGCTTTGGCTGCCCCATAGAGTTCGTCTGTTTCACTTCCGCCAACTAATAAGAGTTTTATATTGTATTCTTTTTTCAGTTCTTGATAAACTTCAAGCGCCACATCACAACCTTTATAGCGTTGTAATTTGCCAACATAAAGCAAAATTTTTTCTGACAGCGCTAAATTCAATCTCCTTCGTGCCACTGCTTTTTCCATCGGCAAAAAATAAGCAAAATCTACGCCCATCCCTTGAATCTTTATCTTTTCTGGTTTAATAAATTTTAGCAATCGCTCTCTTTCTTTATTTGTTAAGACAAAGAAAAAATCAACGAAGCGTAGTACCTGGTACATTAAAAACTGCTCCATACCTAAAAGGGAAATGAAAAAAATTAATCGGCGTCGGCGTTCAATGAGATTAAACGGTGGACAATCACCATGATGCTGAATAACAATAGGTAATTTGGCAAAGATTGAAGTTAAAGTATAAGTGAGATAGTTATGGGCGCCATGAAGATGTAAAATGATTGGTTCTTTTGCCATTGCCTTTATCGCTCGAATCATCGGCAAAGAAATTTCCCGTTGGTATGAGAAGGCAATGGAAGGGAAGACTTGATAGGTAATACCTTCCTTTTGCTCCGTAATTATTTGGTGAACATTCTTCTCGGGTAAAATACAGACAAAATCAAAATTATTACTGATTTTTTTTATTGCCTTAGCGGTCCGGACATGCCAACCATCATAAATGTCTTCTTCAATGTTTTTTGTCACCCAAGATGGCGAATGGGTAAGAATTTGAATTATCTTCATTTTGAACTATTTAAACACCTTAAATCAAGTCTTTTTTAACAATCAGCAATAAACTCCAAAGACCTTTTTAGCTTTTGTGCCTGTTCCGTCCAGCTTCGGATTTTTTCTAACTTTAATTGGCTAATTTCTGATTGCAACTGGGGTAAGAGAGTATATGCATTTTTAATACCATCGGCAATCGCCATTACGGTATTTTCAACCCGGACTACCCCTTTGGGAAAATGATGGGACAAGGTTTTAGTATCGGAAAGAATCATTGGTTTTTCTAAACTGAGCGCCTCATAAGCACCGCACAAAATAGTACTTTCGCGTTTTGTCAACACCGCTACTAAATCAACTTGCTTAAGGAGTTCGATATAGTCTGATTCTGACAAAAAGCCAGTGAATTGCAAATTTGGGGAACTTCGTTTGGTATAGACTTTGGGATAAGCACCGGTAACATAAAATTGCACATTTGGAACTAATTTTGCCGCTTCTACAATTTCGTCAATTGGTTCATCACTACCAAAACCACAAATTACCGCAACTTTATTCTCTATTTTTAACTCTTTCTTTGGCAAACCAAAATCGGAAAGATTGGGGATTCCATCTTCGAGAATGAAGTAAGGTATTTGCCAATTCGCCAAGTACTTAGCCAATTCTTCATTGGGAATGATGGTCATTTTGGCTCTTTTTGCAAAAAACTTTAACCAATCCAAATAGATAGCAAAATGAAATCCTTTACCGATAAAGGCTGCGGTATGGGCGTCAATGATATATTTAACTTTTCGGAGTTTAGCATAGAGATAAACGGGAAAAAGAATATAAATCGGCGGGCATTGAACAAAAATTAGGGTTGGTTTTGTTTTTAATAAAATCGGGAAAGTTCTAATTGCTAAGATTAAATATTGTCCGAGTCGGAAAATAACTTTTTTTCTGGTTAAAGGTAGAACAAATAATTGGGCGCCGAAAAATTTTGCTAAGGTAGCAGAACGGCGGGCAGTAGACGCCCAAGCCAAAAATATTTTTTTGGGAGTTGGCATTAGTTGTAAGTGATTGTCATTTGCTGAGCTGGGGCAAAGAGCAATTTCAGCGGATACGGATAAATTGTCAGAAATCGCTTTTCACCACAAGGTGGTAAGTTTGGATTAGGACAATTTCTTAGACAATCGCCATGACAGTTGATTGGTTTAAACTGCCCGGTGGGGTCTTTTTTATGGACGAAAATATTCTTCGCGCCTTCGCAGGACGGAATACCTTGCGAGTCAAACTCTTTTGGCAACTCTTGGCAAACCGCATAAGTCATTCCTAACGCTTCGGTCTCGTTTCTTAACCAAATATGAAACTTTTGCCTTATCGGTAATGGGACGGTAAAGCGTTTACGTTCTTCAACCGAGTCAATTTTATTTAGGTCAACACGATAAAATTGCAGGAATTGCTTTAGTTTCCTTTCCCACACCGATTTTTTTATTGACTCAATTACTCGTAAAAGTGAGACCTTATTGAAATAGCCAGTCGAAGCGATGATATGCTTGGAACCAGCCCCTGCTGCTCTTTTCACCAACCAGAGCACATCGCTCTCGGTCATCAGACCTAATAAGGTTGGGTCAATTCGAGCAATTGCCGGTATTCCTAATCGGTTAAAGTACTCTATCGTTTTTAAACGGTGGGCAATCGGCGAGGCATTCGGGCTCGTCACAATTTGTTTTGACGGAACCGCTTCCACGGTCACCGTTAAAAACCAATAAGGGTAATCAATCAATTCCGGAACCTGGTTTAAAAGCCATAATGGTCCTTCCGCGCTTTTGGTGACGATGCCAAAACTGAGACGGTAGTCTATTAACAATTGGACAATCTTTTTAGTAGTCAGCCGAATTTCTGGAATTGGCTGAAGAGGGTCGGTGACTTGACTTAAGTAAATCGGGAAGATAATCTGTGCCGAGTCAAGCTCTGCTTGCAATTTTTCTACGATGTTTTCATAAATTACGATCCGGTCGTTTTGACTCCAAGGATAAGCCCGGGCATAACAGATTGGGCAAGCGAACAAGCAAGCTCCAGCTTCGGTCAATGCGACCAAACAAGTGTGCGGACATTTGCGTCGGCCCGCCTGATAGGGAAAGTCGTGCAATAACCTTCCCTTTAATCGTTTGGTTGCGACTTGGTTGAATCGGATTTTTTTTCTTCAGTAGTTATTACTGGTTCCTTGATACCTAAACAGACTTTACAGGTGTTTAAGTGGATATCAACCGTATCTTCGATTTTCAAGGCATAGCCACCAGCAAAGACAACCGCAAACGGTATCTTTTCCTTTTGACAATTTTCAACCACTATTCTATCTCTTTCTTCCAAACCGGCTTTGGTCAATTGCAATGTCCCCAGTTGGTCATCTTTGTAAGGGTCGGCCCCGGCGACATAAATGACAAACTGCGGCTTATGTGTAGTGAGAATTTTGGGAACCGCAGAACGGAGGTGATGGAGATAAGTTGCGTCTCCGGCAAAGTCATCAAGCCCAATATCCAAATCGCTCTCTTCTTTTATTGGATAAAGATGCTCCTGATGAATTGAAAAGGTAAAGACCCGGTCATCATTTTGAAAAATTTTGGCGGTGCCATTTCCTTGATGTAAATCGCAATCGATCACCGCCGCGCGTTCGATCTTATTTTGAACCAAAAGCTTTTTAATTGCTACTGCGATATCATTGATATAACAAAAACCTTCACCATGGTCAGGAAAGGCGTGATGAAAGCCGCCGCCAATATGAACGCAAGAGCCTTCTTGTAAAGCCAATTCACTGGCAAGAATCGTACCCGAAGCTGCGATAAGATAACCTTCGATGATTTGCCAGGTCAATGGAAGTTCCGAACGCATTGTTCGTCGTGTCCAACGCAGATTGAGCATATCATCAATATACTCCTTGGTATGAACCAAACGGATATCATCAATATTGGGCGGGGGTGGTTCGATAAAATCTTCTTCTTTTGCCCAGCCCAATGCCAAAAGTCTTTCTTTCACCATTCGATACTTTTGGGTCGGAAAGACGTGGGTACCAAAATCCATTTCGTATTTTTGTGAATAGACAAATTTCATCAAGGGATTATAAAGGCAAAACGTAAAAAGTCAACCTGTGATTCCATATTTCAACTTGCTCGCAAAATTTCTCCCTTGACTTCATCTAAAATTCTCCTATAATTTAATAGTTAAAGCATTTTGGGTGTGCTTTAACGATAAGGATAAAAATGACTGACGAAGAATATTTTGAATTCCTGCTCGAAGAGTGTATCAGACAACGGGCTTCGGACTTACACCTTACCGTGGGTAGACCGCCAACACTCCGAATTGATGGTAAACTTTACCCTGTGGAAAAGACTCAAGTATTAACTCCCGAGCTTACGGCAAAATTTAAGGACATTTCCACCGTTAATGTTAAGCATTTGCGTGCCCAAATTAATGATGGTGGTGGTGGTGACTTTGGTTTAACTTATAAAGACAAAGCTCGGTTCCGGGTAGCAATTTATAAGCAAAAAGGGTATTTTGGACTCGCCTTGCGGCTTATTCCCAAACACATTATGGAATTTGAAGAACTCGGTTTTTTGCCCCACTTGGTGCCAAAGATTAAAGCCCTCTTAGATAAATCCCACGGTCTAATTCTTGTCACCGGTCCAACCGGTTGTGGTAAATCAACCACCCAGGCGACATTTATTGACTATATTTTGAATAGTCCGCGTCATGTTTTAACCATTGAAGACCCAATTGAGTTCATTCACGACCATAAAGCCGGATTGGTTACCCAGCGGGAAGTTGGAATTGATGTTTCCTCATTCCGGGAAGCAATTATGAAAGGGCTTCGTTCTAATCCCAACGTGATTCTGGTTGGTGAAATCCGTGACTTAGCGACCGCAGAAGCAACTGTCTGGGCAGCAGAATCCGGTCATTTGGTGATTGGTACTCTTCACACCACCAACGCAACCGAAACGATAACACGATTCATTGATATCTTTCCGCCGGAAATTCGTGACCAGATTAGAATCCAATTTTCGATTTCGATTTTGGCAGTCTTCTCCCAGCGCTTAGTTTTGCGGGCTGAAGGCAGAGGTCGGATTGCCGCATTTGAGATTATGATGGCAACCCCGGCGGTCCGCAATTTAATTCGGGAACGAAAAATTGAACATTTACCCTCAGCAATTCAAACGGCTCAAGCCGAGGGTAGTATTTCGTTCGATGCCTATCTGGCGGAACTTTATCGGATGGGTAAGATTACCTACGAAACCGCGCTTGCCAATGCCTTTGACCCGAAGGGTTTACGCGAGTTGGTGGAATTGGGCGCCAAAACCAAGACCCGAATGGGTGAGACAACCCGAACCTTCGGCTAATCTTTTATTAAGACTAATTTTTTAGACCCGCTTTTGGTACCATCAGATTTAATCAGATAGACTCCAGGAGCTACGCAACTACCTTCTTCGTCTTTGCCATCCCAAATTCCAATGAAGAGGCCGTCTTTACTTTCGGACAATTTTAAACATCTAATTAAGCTGCCATTTAGAGAAAATATTTTCAATTGATTTGACCGGTAATTAGGCATTAGCCATTTTATTTTAGTCAATTTCCGAAAGGGATTGGGGTTAATTGCGATTTGTGGATTTTCTGATTTTAGCGCACTCTTATCATCTTCGCTAATCGAATTAATTGCCGATATCCTTTCGCCGATTGTCTTTCTTACCTCAAATAAAATTTCCGGGTCGGTTTGCCAGTTATAAAAACTTGTCGTCAACTGACAAATTTGCGAACGAGCAAAATCTGCTTCGCCCATCCGAAAAAGTAGTGACAGGTATTCATAATCTTCTATCCCTTCGCGCAGTTGTTTAAGACGCAATGATGTGATTGGTCCATCAATTCCAACCTTAGTACCGGGATAGAAAAGTGAACCTTCGCCATTCCAAAAATCGCCTCGTTGATTACTAAAGCCAGCTGGTTTAACCCAAGGGTCGGGTGATTCCTGCCAGTAGTTGGTTGACCAATAAAGTAATCCCGAGATGTCATAGTAGCGAATTTGCCAAGGCACAATTCGATAATTCATCAATGGCATATCAATTTGCCACCAAGGTGTTGGATTAGGGCCTTGGGTACAAGCAGTATAGACCCAAACTTCATCGCCTAACCCTTGCCGCCAATGGGCATGAGCAGAATCGTAGAGAAAGAAAAGCGGACAATAAATATCAACATAACCATAAAAGTCACCCCAATTGGGGTTCTCAGGCTTAATCTGTTCGGTGCAGAGCAATTTAATTTTCGGATTAATCTGATGTAGCATTGCACCAATTTGTCGAACCTTTTGGTAAGCGATTGAGTCACTCGGCTCATCAATTAGATAAGCATAATGATGCTCTGCCCAATTGTGTTTCAAAAGATATTGATAATAACTTTCAAGATAGCGTTGGGTTTTTGTCCAATCTTCGCCAAATGGGTCCGCAAACGGTGCATTTAGGTTAAATGCATACATTGATGCATTCACTTTTAAACTGTCAAAGTAATAAGCAAGGAGCGGTGTTAAATTGGTTGTATCAAATGAGCCATCGGATAATGCCCGAGGTGTCAGAAGACAAATCGGCATTAACCGGTGCTCAATCAAACTCTCGTTATACTTTTTGATTATTGACCAATATTCAGGAGTTCCCGGTTGCAAATGATGGTAATTTATTAGATTCTCATAGGAGAGACCGAATGAAGTTTGCAACGAAGGGCTGGGTAGGGTAAAATTCCAGACATTGAGTTCAAAATTTATCACAACTGGTGTTTTGCCAAGGGCGTTAATTTTCAACTGGCCTAAATAAAGACCAGCCCTTATGTTTGATGGAATATGGACTTCCCCCAAAAACGGTTGATTCGATTGGGGCGGAATTATAAAATTTTCAACCGCCGCCCAAGGGATTAAGGCATCCGGATACCAGCCGAAAGCAAGGGAGGAGCGAGGAGTGGATTTAGCAATATAGATATAATGTTCTAAGTAAAATTTAATGCTTTCGGCTGGTATCGTATCCGCACTCGGCGGATTATGATTCACCAAGGGGGTCATTTCGATTCGGACGCCAGAAATTGCTTCATCTTGCGTACTGATAACAAACTGAAAAGGTTCATACTCATTGCGAGCCCCTTCAATCTTTATAATTTTATCTTTTCTGTTGGAAAAACTCTCGACGAATCTGGCATCAGGCTTTATTCGACTTAACGGATTTGCTACCCAGACATCAAGACTTTCCGCTCGGCAAAAACCTAACCAGAGGCAAATTAAGACAAAGATGCCAAATTTTCTAAATAATAGTTTATCTTTGACAATTGGGCACTGGATGCCACCGAATAATGACGCAGTTGCCCACACCCAAGTCCTCCTTACCGCATCGCATTAAAATTTTAAAGCCGGTTTTTACCCAATAAATTCTCGGCTTTTATTTCTAAGCTTTAAATCACACCCAAGTCCTGACAATCAAAGGAAGGGTTCCTCTGATTGTAGTGATTTAACAATTATATTTTACCAAAAAAAATCTAACTGTCAAGACAAAATAAAGTTTTGGAGAGATCTATGTTTTACTCATTGAGAACAAGACCGCAAAGACTTAAAGATTTTATCCTTAAATCTTTAGTTCCGACTCATTCAACGAAATTGGATAGAGTTGGCAGTTGTGTTATTATCTTTTCATACTTTGTTTAAAATCAATCGCATCCAATCAGCAACTTTCTATTGCGTCAAATTAGCCTTTTTCGGAATGCCTTAAGCTTTTCCGCCATTTCTTGAGAAAAAAAACAACATCACAAAATGTTAGTTAAAACTAACACAAAAATCGAGCCGGATTTTCTTTTAACCTTTTGATATTTAAATATCTTATATTTAAGATTGCTCTGGGAGGGGGTATAGCCTCGGGGCAACCCCGTAGGCTAGCCCCTAAACTGCCCCGTAGGTTGCTTGGGGAGTTACCTCGGGAGTAGGTTCGGGATTTGGTTGGTAGGCAGGCTAAGGAGCGATTTCATAGGCGACCTCGGAAGTGACTCGGCAGGTAACCTGGAAAGCAACTTGGGAAGTAGCCCAGCAGATAAACCCGCAGGTCACATGGGAAGCCACCTCCTACACTCCCTAATTATTTTCACTAATCGCTAAGACCGGTGCCTTAATCACGGATTTAAGAATGTATAAGAAATCGTTCAAAATGTTCAACATAGTTTAAATCGTTTTTGGTGCGTACCAATCCCTAACTACTAATTGTAATTACCGATTTCGGGAATGTGCTGGAAAATCGTTCAAAATGTTCAACATAGTTTAAAATTTGGTGGGTGATGAATCGCACCGCTACCACTGTACCCTAATTTTTAATTTTTATGATGTGTAAAAATTTATTTTCAACTTCGACTGCATCGAATTTTATTAGCTGATTAATGGTTTTAAGATGAGGGGAAACCCCTCATTCTAATTATCTCTTGGTAAAGATTAAAAAAGAATAAATGCCTAAAGCCTTGATCCGTTCCTGAACGACCTTGGATTTACCAGCGATAATGGGCAAAGGCGCGATTAGCTTCAGCCATCTTGTGGGTATCTTCTTTTTTCTTTATCGCACTTCCCTGATTTCGGCTGGCGTCGATCAATTCTTTGGCAAGCCGCTCTTCCATCTCATATTCGCTACGGGCACGAGCAGCGGCAATAATCCACTTTATTGCTAAGGCTTCCCGTCGGTTAGCCGGCACTTCCATTGGAATTTGATAGGTAGCACCGCCAACACGCCGGGGTCTCACTTCTAATACCGGTTTGACATTATTGATTGCTTTTTGAAAGACCGCATAACCATCTTCTTTAGTAAGTTTTTCAATGATTTCGAGCGCTTTATAGAAAATTTGTTGTGCCCTGGTTTTTTTACCATCCCACATCAAATTATTGATAAACCGACCAACCAACACCGACTGGAATTTTGGGTCAGGAGTAATTTTCCGAATTATCGCTCTTTTTCTTCTTGCCATTAGACCTCCAGTTTTAGGCAGATGGCTTGGGTCGTTTCACACCGTAAAGGGAACGACCCTGTTTTCGACCTTCGACCCCAGCGGTATCAAGAGTTCCTCTAATCACGTGATAGCGAACACCGGGTAAATCTTTTACTCTACCCCCACGCACTAACACAATTGAGTGTTCTTGTAAATTGTGTCCTTCACCAGGAATATAAGCAGTAATTTCATAACCCGAGGTGAGTCGAACCTTGCAAACCTTGCGTAATGCGGAGTTGGGTTTTTTAGGTGTTGTCGTATAAACCCGAGTGCAAACTCCCCGTTTTTGGGGATTACCCTTTAACGCTGGAGTCTTCGATTTACTTTCAACCTTTTTGCGTTCTTTTCTCAATAACTGATTGATTGTTGGCATAATGGTTACCTTAATTTACCACGAAGTAACAAAAAATTTTCGTGGTTTTATTTTTCCTCCTTCTCGCAGAGTTATTTTTAATAATGATTGCATCGTCACACCGCCTTGGTCTTTTTCGCTTCTTCTTCGGCTTCAATTGCTTTGCGTAATGCTCGAAAACCGGTTCCGGCTGGAATTAATCTTCCGACAATCACATTCTCTTTTAAGCCATGCAGCCGGTCAACCCTGCCTTGAATCGCTGCTTCGGATAGAACCCGTGTCGTCTCTTGAAATGATGCGGCGGATAGGAAACTTTCGGTCAAAAGTGCCGCCCGAGTGATACCTAAAAGTATCGGCTGGTAACTGGCTGGCCGGAGATTTTCTTGTTCCAATCTTTGATTTTCTTCTAAAACTTTGCGGCGTTCGACAATTTCGCCTTCAGTAAATATCGAATCGCCAGGGTCTTCGATTTTAACTTTCCGCAGAATCTGACGAACAATCACCGAGATATGTTTGTCGTTAATTTTGACATTTTGTAATCGATAAACGGCTTGAATTTGATTGGTCAAAAATTCCTGAACCGCCAGCCAACCTTTGACGCGTAAAACATCATGGGGATCAACTGAACCTTCACAGAGTTTATCACCAGCTTTGACCTGGTCGCCAGTTTTTACCAAAAGGTATTTGCCGTAAGGGATTTCATATTCGCGCACCGTTCCACCTTCTGATATTACCTTAACTAAACGAATTCCCATTTTTGGTTCACCCACCTCGACCGTGCCATCAATTTCAGAAATGATAGCAGGGTCTTTAATTCGTTTGGCTTCAACCAATTCGGCAACTTTGGGTAATCCGCCGGTGATATCCCGTGTTTTACCAATTTCTCGGAGCAATTTGGCTAAGGTATCACCTGGTAAAACTCGGTCATTATTATTCACAATCAAATAAGCACCAGCTGGTAAAGCGTGCTTTTCCAGAATTTTGTCGCCCTCACCGATTATTTCAATACGAGGATGCAGTTTGCCACTTTTATCTTCCATAATAATCCGTTGCATCCGTTCCGTTGCCTCGTCAATATCTTCGCGCAGGGTAATTCCGGGTCGAATATCTTCAAATCTTACTCGACCGGCCTTGCCCGCCATAATTATTATTGAATAGGGTTCCCATTCAAACAGCGTGGCGCCTTCAGGTACTGTATCACCATCGTTAACTCGCAATACCACGCCTTTGGGCACCGTGAACGGTAAAACTTTGCCATCACCACTAAGAGTTAATCGTCCAGGTTCAATAACAACAATCTCTCCGTCGGAACGTTTGGCGGTTCGTAATTCTTGAAATTTGACTTGACCGGCAAATTTTGCAGTTGCTTTGGTCTGTTCGGCGATTCGAGTGGCAACTCCACCGACATGAAAAGTCTTCAAGGTCAATTGGGTTCCTGGTTCGCCGATGGACTGGGCCGCAATAATTCCTACGGCTTCGCCAATTTCAACTAAACGCCCGGTTGCTAAATTTCGCCCATAACATTTGACACAAAGTCCGGTTGGCGCTTCACAGGTCAGAACCGAACGGACTCTTACCTTTTCAATTCCAAAGTTTTCAATCTCTTCGGCTGCCGCATCGGTAATCTCTTCACCGGCTCGCACAATGGTTTCGCCCGAGAGTGGATTTTTAACTTCATCTAAGGCAATCCGACCCGCAATTCGTTCGGCTAATGACTCAATTACTTCTCCACCTTCGCGCAAAGCGGTTATCTCTTGCCCTAAAATTGTTCCACAATCTTCCATAGTGATGACCACATCATGCGCGACATCCACTAACCGACGCATCAGGTAACCGGCTTCAGCAGTTTTTAGTGCGGTATCGGTAAGCCCTTTTCTTGCCCCGTGGGTTGAAATAAAATACTCCCAAACCGAAAGTCCCTCCAAAAATGAACTTTTAATCGGAGTCTCAATGACCTCTTCACCCATTGCGCGGCGTTGTGGTTTTGCCATCAAACCACGCATCCCGCAAATCTGCGCGGCCTGGGTTCGTGAACCACGGGCACCGGAGTCAATCAACATAAACATCGGATTGAACCCATCTTGGTCGAGGCTTAAATTTCTCATCAATGCTTCTTCGACCTCAGCCGTTGCCATTGTCCAGGTGTTAACTACTTGATTGTATTTTTCGGTATCGGTCGTCAAACCCCGGTCGTAGGCGCGATAGACTTTTTTCAACTCTTCCTCGTGTTGTCTTAAAATCCGTTCCTTCTCTTTGGGTAAAATCATGTCACCAATCCCAATGGATAATCCCGAAATAGTTGCTACCTCAAATCCTAAATCTTTAACTCGGTCTAAAAACTCAGCGGTTGCCTCACTACCCAAGAGACGATGAATTCGATGGACCAATGTTGCCAATTTTTCTTTATTGTAGACTTCATTAACGAATCGGAGCGATTCGGGTAATATCTCATTGAATAGGATTCGTCCCACTGTTGTATCAATCGGCTTTCCTTGATAAATAAAACGGACAGGGGTATGAATCTCAATATCACCTAAAGCAAAGGCGCTGTGGACTTCGGCAAAGTTGTCATAAATTTTCACCATCGTTTTATCGCTCGAATGTTTTGGTTTCGCCTTAGTGAGATAATAGATACCGGCCACAATGTCTTGGGATGGTGTCATCAAAGGGCGACCATGCGCTGGTGATAAGATGTTATGAGTAGACAACATTAAAACCGCTGATTCTAAGATTGCTTCCGGAGTTAAAGGAACATGAACCGACATTGTGTCGCCATCAAAATCGGCATTAAACGGTGGGCAGACTAAGGGATGGATGCCAACTGCCCGATGTTCGACCAAGACCGGGAAAAAAGCCTGCACTGAAACACGGTGTAAGGTCGGGGCTCGGTTAAGTAGCACGGGATGAAATTTGGTCACTTCTTCTAAAACTTCCCAGACTACCGGTGCTTCTTTCTTATATAACGATTTCGCTCCTTTTTCACTTTCGGCTAATCGCTTTTCTTCCAGTTTGCGCATAATCATCGGTTTAAAAAGTTCGTATGCCATCTCTTTAGGGATACTGCACTGAGATAATTTTAGATTTGGGTCAACAACAATTACCGAACGACCGGAATAGTCAACGCGCTTACCTAAAAGGTTACGGCGAAAACGGCCTTGTTTGCCGCGTAGCGCTTCGCATAAAGATTTTAATGGCCGATTTGCTTTGCCCCGAACTGGTCTTGGCCGATTTTCATTATTAAATAGACTATCCACCGCATCCTGCAACATCCGTTTTTCGTTCTTAAGAATTATCTCAGGCGTCTTGATACTCAGTAAATGCTTTAACCGATTATTTCGAACAATGACTCGTTTATACAAATCGTTCAAATCCGAAGTGGCGTAGCGTCCGCCTTCCAGTGGCACCAATGGTCTTAGGTCTGGTGGTATTACCGGCAAAACTTCTAAAATCATCCATTCGGGTTTGGCTTGGGACGACCGGAATGCTTCGACAACTCTTAACCGTCTTAATAAATTGAAGCGTCGGGATTTCTCGACTTTGATCCTGGCTCGCAAATCAGCGGCTAAGTCATCTAAATCCAATTTTGACAATAGATACTTTAAAGCCGGGGCGCCGGTATCAGCTACCATCCCTTCATATTTATCTTTCACTTCATTATATTCTTCTTCACTTATCAATTCTTGTTTTTTATAGGGTGAGGTACCAACTTCACAAATTATATAATTTTCGTAGTTTAAAATACTTTCGATTTCGTTGATTGAAAGGTCAAGGATTAAACCAATCTTCGATGGTGTAATTTGATAGAAAAGCGGATGGGCAACCGGGATGACCAATTCGATATGGCCCATTCTTTCCCGGCGCACTGCGGAAGTAGTAACTTCGACACCACATCGGTCACAGACAATTCCTTTGTAACGAATCTTTTTATATTTTCCGCAATTGCACTCGTAATCTTTCACCGGTCCGAAAATCCTTTCGCAGAAAAGTCCATCGCGTTCCGGTTTTTGAGTTCGATAATTTATCGTTTCGGCTTTTGTCACTTCACCACTTGACCAACTCCGAATTGTTTCCGGTGAAGCGATTTTCAAACGCAAAGCATCAAAATCGGCAAAGGTGCTCATTTTCCCTCCTTCTCTGGAATTAACTCTAATCCTAATCCTTGCAATTCCTTAACTAAAACTGAGAAGGAAGCTGGTGCTTTTGGTGTCGGTGGATTCTTACCGCGAATCAATGCTTCATAAAGGGCACTCCGTCCCTCAACATCATCCGATTTCATAGTCAACATTTCTTGCAAGGCATTGGCTGCACCATACGCCTCAAGTGCCCACACTTCCATTTCGCCGAACCGCTGACCACCAAATTGCGCCTTACCCCCTAACGGTTGCTGGGTAATCAGGGAATACCGGCCAGTAGAACGAGCGTGAATTTTGTCATCAACCATATGAATTAATTTCATCATATAAATATAGCCAACAACTACTTTTTGTTGAAACGGCAGACCGGTCCTACCATCATAGAGTGTTACCTTACCATCCTCAGGTAAACCGGCTTTTTTCAATTCTTCGCTAATTTCTTTTGGACTAGCTCCTTCAAAGACTGGACAAATTGCTTGGTAGCCCAGGATTTTTGCTGCCCACCCCAAGTAGGTCTCTAAAATTTGACCGATATTCATCCGAGACGGAACGCCCAGGGGATTTAAGACCATATCCACTGGGGTGCCATCTGCCAGATAAGGCATATCTTCAATTGGTAACACTTTGGCGACCACCCCTTTATTACCGTGTCGCCCTGCCATTTTATCACCAACCGAGAGTTTTCGTTTTTGGGCAATGAAAATTCTTATCCAGACTAAAACCCCGGTGGGTAATTCATCGCCGCGTTGAATCCGATCGATTTCGGTCTGTTTTTCTTTATTCAATTGTGTTAGTTCGTCTTCATATTCTCTGAGGACTTGTTGAATCGCTTTGTTCTTTTCGGCATTTTCCAGTATTTCATTAAAATCTTTTATCTTTGCTAACCGATTTTCTGCGAAAAAAGTTTCGTCAAACTTTTCCCCAACTTTCAGAATGATTCGGTCCTTGCTATCCTTGATGGTTCGAGCCGCTTTTTCATCCAGCATTAGGTTCTTCAACCGTTCGTCGCGCCGCTCTTGGATAAATTTCTTCCGCATCTGATACTTATTTTCTGCTTCCTCCGTTCGGGTTTTGTCTAACCAGCGGGAAAGGGGACTTTGAGTGCGGCGGGAACTGATTCTTCGTTCAATAACAACTCCGTAGACTCCAGGTTCAACTCTTAGTGAAGTATCACGAACATTCGCCGCTTTTTCGCCAAAGATTGCTCGCAGCAACCGTTCCTCGGGCGAAAATTCGGTTTCACCCTTCGGGGTAATTCTGCCAACTAAAATATCACCCGGAGTCACTTCGGTTCCAACCCGGATTATACCAAATTCATCTAAATCTTTTAACTCATCTTCCGTCGCTCCTGGAATATCCCTAGTGATTTCTTCTGGTCCCAGTTTCGTCTCACGGGCTTGGATTTCAAATTCAAGGATTTGAATCGAAGTAAAACAATCATCTTTCACCAAGCGTTCCGAAATGACAATGGCATCTTCGTAGTTATAGCCACGCCAAGGCATAAATGCAACAAAGACATTTCTCCCTAAGGCTAATTGTCCACCATCGGTAGCAGGACCATCGGCTAAGACTTGACCTTTTTGAATTTTTTGACCCTCGGTTACAATTGGTCGTTGCGACCAACAAGTATATTGGTTCGATTTGTTAAATTTTCGGAGATGATATTCGTGTAGGCCGGTTGCCGTCCTTAAGACAATTGTTGAGGCATCAACTTTTGCTACTACACCATCTTCCTCAGCGATGACCATTGCTCCTGATTCAATGGCAAATTTTTCTTCGACACCGGTTGCCACTAATGGTTTTTCTGGTTGCAAGAGCGGTACCGCCTGCCGTTGCATATTGGCACCCATTAAAGCGCGGTCAGCGTCATCGTGTTCTAAGAATGGTATCATCACTGTTGAAGGTGAGAATAACTGTTTCGGTGAAACATCCATATGGGTTACCATTTCGGGTCGAACCGTCACCACATCACCACGTCGGCGTGCGATGATTTCTTGTGTCGCAAATCGACGGTTTTCATCTAAGGGGGTGTCGGCTTGTGCGATAACACAAGCATCTTCCTCGTCAGGCGTTAGATACTCAATTTTTCGTGTTACCATACCATCCTTAACTCGCCAGTAAGGTGTGGTCAAGAATCCAAACTGGTTAATCTTGGCAAAAGTGGCGACGGTGGTGATGAGACCAATATTTGGACCTTCCGGGGTTTCAATTGGACAGATTCGGCCATAGTGGGAGTAGTGAACATCGCGCGCCTCAAAGCCAGCGGTCTCTTTAGTTAAACCGCCTGGTCCTAAAGCCGAAACCCGTCGTTTATGGGTTAATTCGGTCAATGGATTGGTCTGCTCCATAAATTGGCAGAGTTGGCTTTGGGTGAAGAATTTCATAATTGAACTAACAACAACCCGAGTGTTAATCATCTCTTGAGGATGCAATTGGGATTCATCGAGAAAGGCTGCTCTTTCTCGAATATTTTGGCCCAATTGCATCAAGGCAAAGCGGAATTGGTCCTCCAATAACTCCCCTACCCGTTTGACCCGGCGATTAGCCAAATGGTCAACATCGTCGGCTGGGAATTGTCTTTCGACAAAGTTTAAAAGTAATCGAAAAATTCCAATCAAGTCATCGCGTTTAAGATTAGTTTCAGTCACCGGAGTATTTTTCCCTAAGCGTTGATTGAGTTTAAACCTGCCAACTTTGCCTAAATCGAACCGTCTTTTATCAAACAGCATCCCTTCAATTAAGTTCTTGGCGACTTCCAGAGAATGTGGTGTCATCGAGCGTAATCGTTGATAAACCTTTTTAATCGCCTCCTCCTCGGATACCGTCTTATCTTGTAGCATCGTATTGTTGACTATGGATACGCCAACTTCGTTCGGTGAAACGCAAAGTATTTTTTTAATCCCCTTGGAATTAAGAAATTCCAATAACCCTTCGGTAACTGTCTCCCCCGGGCGTGCATAAACTACCCCTTCGGGACTGGTCACCTTAGCCGCAACAATTTGTCCAACTCGCAGTGGTGCTTCTTCGACTTTGAATAGTCCTTGGTAAATGTCCTCGTCAGAAAATCCGAGGGCTCTTAAGAAAGTAGCGGCGGAGACCCGTCGGTTGCGGTCTAAAAGGACCACCAAATTATTATGCTTATCAACCACGACTTCAAACCAGGCACCGCGCAACGGTACTAAAAGAACTGAAAATTCATCTTCTTCTCGAGAGAAATAAAGTCCCGGTGAACGATGCAATTGACTAACAATCACTCTTTCGACACCGTTGATAATGAAAGTTCCTCGTCTGGTCATAAACGGTAATTCGCAGAGAAAAATTTCATCTTCAATCACTTCCGCAACTTTTGTCATATCCTTGCCCGCACCACGAACCAATCGAAACTTAACTTTCAGGGGTCGAGCGTAGGTGACACCTTTTTGCAGTGCTTCTTCTTCTGTGTATTTCTCTTTGCCAACAGTGTAAGCGACAAACTCTAAGCTGAACTTCTTATGGGTGTCCTCGATAGGGAAGATCTCATTAAAGACTGCTTGCAATCCTTCGTTCTTTCTTTTTTCGGGTGGTGTGTCATACTGCAAGAACTCACGAAAAGAGTCAAGTTGGATTGATAGAAGGCTCGGTATCTCAAAAAAACTTCCCAACTTGGAAAAGTCCTTTTTTACCGTTTTCATTACTATTTAACCTCCACCTTGGCTCCGACTTCTTCTAACTTGGCTTTTATCTTTTCGGCTTCCTCTTTACTGGCGCCTTCTTTTATTACACTTGGTGTCTTGTCAATTAAATCCTTAGCCTCTTTTAAACCCAAGTTGGTTAAAGCCCTCAATTCTTTGAGAACTTGAATCTTTTTATCGCCAACCGAAACTAAAGTTACGGTGAATTCGGCTTTTGTTTCTTCTTTTGGTGCTGCTTCACCGCTCGGTGCGGTTGCCGTCGCAACACCTTGGGGAATAAAAGCTTGTGGGGTTACGCCGAACTTCTCTTTTAGGGTATCCACTAATGTCGCCAATTCTTTTACGGTTAAAGACTCAATAATCGCCACGATTTCGTCAACCGTAACCTTTTTGCTTTCGTTCGTTATCATCTTTTCCTCCTTATTTTATAAAAATTTCTAACGCTTAAGCTTGTTAGGAAACTAAACATCTTATTTAGAGTTAGTCAGTTTTGTTCCTTTTGTAAATTACTTTCGTCAGTCTTTTTGCGACTGATTGCCTCGAAAGTGAAGACCATATTATTGAGAAGTCCATTTAGCGCCATAACGATTCCATAGAGAGGTTGAAGAAGGGTGGTCACCAAAGAAGTCTCAAGTTCGGGTCGGGTTGGTAGATTTGCTAAGTAACCGAATTGTTCAGCACCAAAAATGGTCTTCTCAACATAAGCCCCTTTGATTTTAATCTCAGTAAATTTTTTCATTAAATCCTTAAGCATTCTTGCCGGTTTTATTGGGTCTTGCGTCGTCGTAATCAAAGCAGTCGGACCGGTCAGAAAATTGCGAATCGAATCAGCAAAACCAAGTTCTTTAAAAGCTAAAAATGCCAAGCGGTTTTTTATGACTTTTGTTGTTATTGCCGCTGTCCGCAATTGATGACGTAAATCCGACAGTTCTTTTGCCTTGATTCTTGAGCAATCAGCAAAATAAATTCCAGTAGCACTTTCCAGAAGTATTTTAAGTTTCTGGACCGTCTCGACCTTTTCTTTTTTGGGCAAATTAACCTTCCTTTCCAACTAAATCAATAATCTCTTTACTATCTAACTTAAAAGCTGGTCCCATCGTGGATGAGATGGTAATAGAACGAAGGTACTGACCTTTTGCTGTCGCTGGTTTTGCCTTGAGCACTTCTGCTACTACCGCCAAGATATTCTTTTCGAGCTTTTTCGGTTCAAAAGAAGCTTTACCAACAATCACATGGATATTACCGGTTTTATCAACTTTAAATTGAATCTTACCGGCTTTTAAACTTCTTACCGCAGCGCCGACATCAAAGGTGACGGTTCCTGTCTTTGGAGAAGGCATCAACCCTCTGGTTCCTAAAATCTTGCCCAATTTTCCAACTTCCGGCATCGCATCTGGTGTTGCTACCACAACATCAAAATCTAACCAACCCGATTTAATCTTCTCAATATATTCTTCGAAACCGACATAATCCGCCCCGGCTTCTTTTGCCTCTTTCTCCTTTTCACCTTTAGTTAAAACCAAAACTCGAATCGGTTTGCCGGTACCAAAAGGCAACATCACCATTCCCTTAACCATCTGGTCTTGCTTTTTGGGGTCAACGCCCAGGCGAATTGCTAAGTCTACTGTTTCGTCAAATTTAGCATTGGCACACTCTTTCATTTTTTGGACCGCTTCGGCTAAAGGAAATTGCCTACGTTCCGGCAATGATTTGATTAAACTCAAATATCTTTTACTTCGACTCATTCCTTCTCCACGATTATTCCCATCTGTTTGGCGGTTCCTTCGATAATGCGAACCGCTGCTTCCAGGTCTTTGGTATTTAAATCCTGCATCTTCCGTTGGGCAATTTCGCGAATTTGCTTTTGGGTCACCTTGCCAACTTTCGTTTGATTCGGCATCGCCGAACCCTTAGCTAAACCGGCTGCCTGTTTTAGCAGGATTGCGGCTGGTGGACTTTTCGTAACGAACGAGAATGACCGGTCGTGATAAACGGTTAAAACCACTGGGATTATCATACCCGGTGGTTGATTTTTGGTTACTGCATTAAACTGCTTGCAAAATTCAACAATATTCACACCATGTTGTCCTAAAGCCGGACCAACTGGGGGCGCTGGAGTTGCTTGGCCGGCTGGAATCTGCAGCTTAACTACCGCAATCACCTTTTTCGTCATCATAAATCTACCTCCTTAATCGTTAAACCACCAAGACAGTAGCGTTAGGGCATGTCCCAACCATTTTTGTCGAGTCCAAACCTCGCTGCTACTTTTAATTCTTTTCACCCTGGTTTTACGGGCAAGGGCTAGGTTTTTATTTTCTTTGGATTTCAGCACTTTTTCCATACCCATTTTCAAATTGGTTGAACTTCTAAAAAGTCTAAATCAATCGGTGTCGGGCGACCAAAGATTGTCACCATAACTTTAACACGCCTTCGTTCCAGATTAATTTCGTCAACCGTTCCGGAAAAACCAGCAAAAGGACCACTGATTACCTTAACATTCTCGCCTTGGGTGAATGGTACTTCGGTTGCTACTTTTTCTTTACTCTTTTCGATTTGTTCCTTAATTGATTTCACTTCATTTTCCGTCAAAGGTAATGGATTGGTTTTTGTTCCCAAAAGATGAGTAACACCGGGTATCGAGTTGACCAATTTGATGGCTTCCTCGGTCGGTTCCATCTCAACAACAATGTAGCCTGGGTACAATCTGCGTTCTTCCGTGACTAACTCCGATTTCTTGATTTTAGTAATCTGTTCGGCTGGTAAAATAATATCGCCAAATAAGTCCTTCAAATTTTGATTCTCAATTGCCCGTTTTAATAATTCGATCACTTTTTTCTCCCGACCGCTATAAGTGTGCACAACAAAGTATTTCATCGGACAATTAGATGTAAAAGTCGCGAAAAGATAAAGTCGAAAAGTCCAACGAAGACAGCTAAAATTAACGAGAGGATAATTACCACAACTGTTGTACTAAAAAGTTCTTTCCGTTTTGACCAGTTCACTCGTTTCAATTCGGCAATTACATCCAACAGATATCTTTTAACCCGGTCAAATAGTTTCATACTTAATTTGCTTTCGCCCCGAGGACTCGAAATTTAGCAGGCCAGGAGGGATTTGAACCCCCAACCTACGGATTTGGAGTCCGCCGCTCTAGCCGTTCGAGCTACTGGCCTATTTTACCTCCTTATGAATAGTATGTTTTTTACAAAAGCGACAATATTTTCTTAGTTCCAATCGCTCCTGCCTTTTTTTATTTTTTGTTGCCGTATAATTTCGGTTACGACACTCGCTACAGGCTAAGGTTAAAGCAATCCGCATCTTACTCCAATATTTTGGTCACAACCCCCGCTCCGACCGTGCGACCGCCTTCACGAATCGCAAACCGGGAGCCTTCTTCTAAAGCAACTGGGGTGATTAATTCAACTTCTAAATTGGTATTATCACCAGGCATAACCATTTCAACACCTTCCGGTAGTTTAACCGAACCAGTCACATCAGTGGTTCGAATATAAAATTGCGGACGATAGCCGGTAAAGAACGGAGTATGTCTCCCACCTTCTTCTTTCGTTAAAACGTAAACTTGCCCCATAAACCTTTTGTGAGGTTTGATCGTCCCAGGCATTGCCACTACCATCCCTCGCATCACTTCGTCTTTTTCCACGCCTCGTAAAAGAATACCGATATTATCACCGGCCACTCCTTCATCTAAAACTTTTCGGAACATCTCAAGACTGGTCGCCACCGTTTTCCACTGTTTACCAAAACCAATGATTTCGACTTCCTTGCCTGGTAACAACTTACCTCGTTCAACCCTGCCGGTAACAACCGTGCCACGACCAGTAATTGAGAAAATATCCTCAATCGGCATTAAGAAAGGCTTATCAACATCGCGGACTGGCTCTGGAATAAATTCGTCACAAGCATTAAGAAGTTTCACTATCGAATCACAATCTGGGCAGGTCTCTTTGGCACAGGCACATTGTAGTGCCTTCAAGGCACTGCCTCGAATGACTGGCGTCTTATCACCAGGAAATTCATATTTATTGAGAATCTCTCGGACTTCTAATTCTACTAAATCAACCAATTCGGGGTCAGTGACTAAATCTGTTTTATTTATATAGACAACAATCGCCGGAACATTAACTTGTCGTGCCAAAAGGACATGTTCACGAGTTTGGGGCATCGGACCATCGGCAGCTGACACGACCAATATTGCACCGTCCATCTGTGCCGCTCCAGTAATCATATTCTTAATGTAATCAGCGTGCCCCGGACAATCAATATGGGCATAGTGCCTTTTTTCTGTTTCGTACTCGACATGCGAAATAGCAATCGTTAAAATCTTGGTTTCGTCACGCCGCCCTTGCGCAATACTGGCTTTAGCGACTTCGTCATAGGTCTTAAATTCGGCTAAGCCTTTTAACGACAAAATCTTAGTGATGGCAGAAGTCAAAACCGTTTTCCCGTGGTCAACATGACCGATTGTCCCAATATTAACATGCGGCTTCTTTCGTTCAAATTTTGCTTTTGCCATTTAAAGCCTCCTTGTTATTTTCCAGTTTATTAAATTTCAAAATTTCTTTTACCCACAAGCCCACGGCCGGAATCGAACCGGCGACCACATCCTTACCAAGGATGTGCTCTACCGACTGAGCTACATGGGCAATTTTTTAATCTTTTATGATAATAAATTTTAATCGTTTGTCAACTGGAAAATGCAGGTATCGTTTGTCATCCCATTAGGTTTTATCAAGACTCTTTTTGTCGGTAATCTCATCACTTTCCAAAACGGTTTGGTCAATCTCGGTTTCAGCAAAGCCCTGTTCTTCTTCAATCACCTCGCGCAATTTTTTCAAAGCCAGTCGTGCTGCTCGTTTCACTTCTGGACTTTCTCGACTCCAAGGCCAAGGTAACACAATCCGTTTCAGATATTCAACAATTCCGGTCTGTCTCAAATTTGCTAATGCCGCAATTGCTGATGCCCTAACCGGCGCATCAATATCTTCTAAGGCTTTAATTAAAGCAGCAACTGCTCTTTGGTCACCAATCATTGCTAAAGCATTGCAAGCGGCTACCTTCACCAATGCCATTTCATCTTGCAAGCATTTAATCAAATCGGGCACTGCATTTTCATCTCGGAGTCGGCCTAAGGCTTCGGCTGCCGTGGCCCGAACTTGATAATTTTCATCTTGCAACGCTTTTAATAGTGGGCCAATTGTATCACTATCTGCCAACCGGCCTAAGGCTTCGGCTGCGGCTGCTCGCACCCAAGCCACTTCGTCTTTTAAGGCTCGGACCAAATGGTCAATCACTCGAACATCGCCAATCCTGCCTAAGATACTTATGACAATTGCTCGCACTTCAGGTTTATTGTCTTTTAAAGCAACGATTAGCGGTTCAATGGCAAGTTCACCGATTCTAATAATGGCTTTAGTGGCCGCACTGGCAATCTTGGGGTCTTCGTCACCTAAGGCGCGGATTAAAAATTCGGCGGTCTTTTCGTGTCGGATTTTTCCTAAGGCGTTAATTGCAGCGATTTGAACCGTTTCCTCACTATCCGCTAAAAGTTTAGTTAATGGTTCCACGGCTCGGACATCACCGATATTCCCCAAAATTTCGGCAACCGTTGCCCGCACCATTGGGTTTTCGTGTTGCAGTTGACCAATCAGTGGTTGAACTGCTACTACCCCTTCAGCTAATAGAGCGTCAATCGCAGTAAATCGTGTTGATAAATCCTCGCTACTTAATGATTCAAGATATGGCTCAACCGCAATCGTTCCAATCTGCTTTAAAGCTTCAATTGCGTTCGTCCGAACAAAATTGTCAGGGTCTTCTAATGATTTCATTATTAAGTCATCAACTGCTTTCCGGTCGCCAATCTTACCCAAGGCTTCAGCAGCGGCAGCTCGGACCCAATGGACTGGGTCATCCAGTTTTGTAATTAGAATATCTACCGCTGTTCGTGCCCGCAAATTGCCTAAGACCGTGGCAGCAATTGCCCTAACCCAAGAGTTATTATCATCCAGTAAGGTCATAATTGGTTCAACGGCTCGGTGATGCCCGATTCGTCCCAATGCCTCAATTGCGCTGGCACGGACTAAAGGGTCAGCATTATTTAACTGGTGCAGTAATGGATCTACTGCTTGCTCGTGTCCAATCTGACCTAAAAGTTCACAAATACTGCGTTGTAAGTTCTTATCATTAGTCTTTAGGGCTTGGATTAAAGGTGAAATTGCTGGCTCACCAATAGTGAGTATCGCTTGAAAAGCTGCCGAACGGATGCGGGCATCCTGGTCATTCAAGGCGATAATCAAAGCTTGGGCAGCTTCGGTTCCACCAATTGCCTGCAATGATTTTATTGCTTTATCTCTAATCACCATTTCCGGACGCCGCAAATCCGAAATCAACTTGGTGACATCAGATGCATTACCTCCGAGCATAGATTAGTCTAATCAAAAGGAAATTAATGTCAAGATTTAACTCTTATCCTTAACTTTATTTTCCGTTATTAGCCAATTGGCTCAATGTTGGTTTTACTTTGTTCAGCCGATGCTTCGCTTTAGCGCCTTAAATTATTTCTTCTCTTCTTTTTTACCCGGCAAAGATTCTTCTGGCGTCGGTTCTTTAATCACAGGCTTTTCTTCGATTTCAAATATCCCGAAGGAGCGCCGTTCTTGTTTACCCTTTGGCGCCATCACTTTGGACATACCGAGGGTGAAATTATAAACTTTGCCATGTTCCAATTTCGTTATTGCCATTCCGCTTTCGGCTGGGAAATTCATCGGATAGATAAACTCCAGAGTGACAGTATCTTCTTCTTCGTCAATTTCCCATTCCCGAATATAGTCTTCCTCGCCGCCAATCAGTTTGTAGTCCTCTTTGGTTCCTAAATAATTACCAATCTCTATGCTATCCTCAGCAATCTTAGCGATTATCAAGTTGGAACCCTCTCGTTTCGGACTACCAAACCCGATTGCTAACCAAGCACATTTTGGCGCTTTTAAACCAACATAGATTAAAGAATCATCACAGCCCCAAGCCACGGTTATGAGCGTTGCTTCATCATAGAATGATTCGGGATATTCATCAGGTTCAATCGTACCATCAATGTCAATCACTTCCTCCAAATCTGGTTCGTAAGGCATAAACATTGTATCAACCGGCTGGGCGGTTAAAAAACTTATCAAAAACAATAGTGCTAAGAACGCAAAAAAGATAAATCGGTCTTTTAACATCCTGCCTCCTTTCCACAAATACTTTGGGGCAAATCGGTTCAGTAATTTTAACATACTCAATATAGTGCCTTAAATTTTTCGGTCTGTCAAGAGATAAATTTTATTGGAATAATTTTCGTTGTCCGATTGTATATAATAGGTGGAAAGGAGGCAAAATGACGATTAAAAACAATTGGGATTATGACTATTACTATGCTACCTCCTTCCGTCTCAGTTTAATTGGTGCGCTCCTCTCCATTCTTGCTTTATTTCTCTTATTGCCCGAAGAGTTTGCAACCGCACCGTATCGCTTAAAAACCGATACCCAAGATATTGTGGAATTACTGCCGATTCCTTTGAACCGAATTGTTGAACCACCGCCTGCGGTTCGTCCTAAACTACCGGTTGCCGCACCATCACCGAATCAGGTCGAGGCGGGCACAATTGAACCGACTAGTCAAATTGAATCCTTTAAAAAACCTACTGATACCGAACCGCCAACCGTTCCTTTTGCGGTAGTTGAAGAGAAACCAATCCTAAAATATCTGCCAATGCCGGTTTATCCCGAACCCGCGCGTCTTTTAGCAATGGAAGGCAAAGTAGTAGTTGAAGTTCTGGTTGAGATTGATGGCAAGGTGATTGACTCGAGGATAGTCAAGTCCTCGGGTTACCCGCTTTTAGACCAAGCCGCAATTGAATCGGCCCAAAAAGCAATCTTCACACCTGCCAAACAACGTGATAAATTGGTCCGAGTCTGGATAGCAATTCCCTTTGAATTCAAATTGAGTAACCCAAAATGAGAAAAATCATTATATTGACTCTCACTATCTTCGGTTTTTCTTTAGCAAAAGGAGTAGCGTCAAGGTTTGTTCTCGGCAGGCCAGAGACGATAATAATTAATTGGCTTGACCAGTGTCGAATTCAAAAACCTTACCGATACCAAAATCTTACCCTATTTCCAATCGTAACTAATCGGCAAAGCCGATTTGAGTATTTAACACTTGAGGAAGGTCTGAAGTGCCAATATCTTGAAATTACGGAATTAGGCAGTGGTGAGGTAAATAAAGTCCGGGTAAGAAATCAGAGTAAATATTACATCTTCGGTTTAGCGGGTGAACTGATTTTAGGTGCAAAACAGGACCGAATGTTAAAAGAAGATGTTCTGCTTCCACCTTTTTCCGGATGGCTGGAAATTCCGGTCTATTGTACTGAGCATGGTCGCTGGACCGCCCAGACCCCAAAATTCTATTCCCGTGGCTTGATTGTTCCGGGAATGTTACGCCAAACTGCCAGAAAAACCGAAAGCCAAGTCGAGGTTTGGCAAGAGGTTGATAGATTCCACACCAAACTCAATATCCATTCGCCAACTAAAGCGTTAAAAGAGGTGTACGAAGCCAGCCGCGTTTTTGATTTGGGCAAACCTTATCTTAGAGAACTAATTGCTGTTCCCAGCCAGATAGAAAATATAATTGGTGTGGTTGTGGTGGTAGGTGATAGGATTATTTGTGCCGACCTATTCGCTAATCATTCGCTACTGGAAAAGATGTGGAAAAAACTTTTACGCTCTTATGTGATTGATGCGATAGCTGAACCAAAAGACAACGGTATCACCATAAATCAGGTCGAACAGTTTCTTAAGAGTATAAGAGACTGTAATTTTACTAATCTTCCGACACCGGGTGCTGGGCAATTGGTTCGATTTAAAAGTAAATCTCGGCACAAATTCTTTAAACCCTCAGTGGTGGGTTCGGCTTTGATATTCAGGGACGATGTGGTCCATCTCGATTTATTCCCTCAAGTCAATGATTTTGCTTCTGAGCCGCAACCGATACCCAGACTTGATATTCGGCGGGAACGGCTATACCGATAGTATTGAGAACGGTTTTTCCGAAGCGTTTGCCGAGGACAACCCTTAGCACGGCTCTTTCTTTTTTAGTTACTGCGCCGATGCAGGATTTTATGAAAGAATAGCGACTCATTAGGGATTTAAGAAATGAGCTGGCAGCGGTTCCGATTGTGTCTTTCCCTATTGAAACCTGGTTTCCATTAGTTTAGCTAGACGTTTAGACGGGTCGCACCCGTAATTGAACGATTGAACAATTTTGGACTATCCATTAACGCATTTCCAAATTTAATGATTCCGACACCAGTTTTACGGATAAGTGAAAATGATGACGGAGCATCGGAGGTTGCTTGGGAAGTCGCCTACGGGGCAACCCCCGAGCTTACTCCCCAGGTTGCTCCAGAAGTAACCTACGGGGTCGCTTCCGAGGTCGCCTACGGACTTGCTCCCCAACCTGCCTACCAACCAACCCCCAAAGCAACTTCCGAGGTAACTCTCCAAGCAACCTACCGGGCAACTTAAGGGGTCGCCTACGGGGTCACCCCCTATACGATACCCCCTCCCTAAAAGAAAATCAGCGTAACCGACGGACGACCAACATGATAGACGAAAAAATCGTTTAATTTTAGGTTGAAATATATTTCAACTTTTTCTGGCACAAAACCTGTCTCAAGAATGAGTCAGTAATAAGCCTAATATTAATTTAAAAGGCACAAAAATACCAACTCTTTAAAATCACTTTAAATGGTTAAATGTTTTAGTTTACCGAATGGAATTGATATACTCTCGACACCAAATTCTGTTAACAGTTTTTTGCAACTTCTGGCTATAGTTTTTCATCTTTTCGTAATACTTGGTATCGTTTAAGGCACCTTGCGGTGAAGAATCAGTGGTTTTGGGATTGCATTGCTTAATAATCTGATAGGCTTCTTCATAATGGTCACGGATTGGGCAGGGTCGTAGCCAGTCGGTCATTTCAGTCAGTACCTTTTTCTGATAACCGTAATTATCTTGCCATTGTCGAATCTTCCGAAAAAGTGGAGTGGCTAAAACATCGCTTAATTTACCACCGTTCTTATAGATTTCGTTAATGTTGGCACAAGCGTAGGGGAAAAAGACACAGGGCATAACATCGCCATTCCAGTCAATATGGAAATAACCTCCTGACCGGCCAGCCGAAAGACAACCTTGCGAAACCGTGCCATGATTCCAGAAATCGGCAATCATTATTTTCTTCTCTTTGATAAGTTGCCAAGTTCTCTGCCATAACCAGATGCGCTGTTCTGGGGTTGGCATCGCATCCGGATTCGGATTTCTGCCCATCGGCATATAATGGAAAAGCCAAGCATAGGTCGCACCTTGTTGATAAAAGAAGAAATCAATGAAATCGTCAGAAAGGATTTCTGGAATGTTATAACGGGTTGCGGTGATTGAAAGACCGAATGGCACTTGGGCTTGGCGCAGATTTGCCATCGCTTGCAAGATTTTATCAAAAGTGCCTTTGCCCCTTCGCTCATCAGTTTTCTGTTGCATCCCCTCAACCGAAATCGCTGGAGTAAGATTAGCAAGCAACGATAATTCTTTCGCCACTGCTTCGTTAATCAATGTGCCATTGGTATAGACCAGAAATAGTGAATCCTTATGGGCTTTGGCTAAATCAATGATGCCTTTACCCTGACTCCGATAGATAAACGGCTCGCCACCGGAAATGACAAAGAATCTTATCCCCCAGAACTCTTTTGCCTCAGTGACGATGCGATTCAACACAGTAAAGTCTAAGATATTATTTTCATTCGCCGCATTGGCATAACAGTCGGGACAGTGAAGGTTACACATTTTCCCTGGACTTAAGACTAAAAAACCTGGGGCACCAGGTTTACTCTGATAATTGTCGGACATAAGGTTTTGGATAAGAGATTGGAGCGTTTTTTCTGAAATCCTTGACCGCAAGGAAGAAAATAATAAAGCTCGGAGCATAAAATAGCCATCTTGGCGGATTCTTAAATAGGGATTGGACTTCAAAAAACGAAGCAATTGCTGGGCAATTGCGTCAGCAACCGAAAAGAGAATAAAACTTTTCTGGCGGTGTTGTACCAACCACATTGTCATCTTCACTAATAAACGCGAGGTGATTGGCTTTTTTGCCATATAACCTCCTATTGTTTAATAGTCTTGCGCTTGCCGATTTTTTGAAGTTGGGTTCTTAAATTCTCAACAGTTGCTTTTAGTTCCTTCAATTCCTTAGCGGTTGCAGTGTCAATCGTTCGCGCTAAAGGTTCGACTAAAGACTTAATTAATTGAACAAGGTTGGTTCGATTACTACTCCCCCGTGCCTTGAGTTGTTTATTCACTTCTTTTTTAATCATTTTATCAAGGAATGCCTTTTGTTCTTTTATTAAAGGAGCTAATAAATTCTTTAGATCCGGACTACCTTTCTCTTTTAACCGTTTTGTCGCAACCAGGATTGGGGTCCGCGTTGGTGGGGATTTGATATTTAAAGATACTGCGTTCTTAATAAAATCGGCAATTACTTTACTTTCAGTTTTAATCAATTGCTGAAGCAAAATTGGTAGTAACTTTAATTCCCGTTTTTTCTTGAATTCATCAGAAAGCACGGAAATCAATATAGATGCGGTAATATCTTCACCGGTATCATTATCAATTACCGTAATTTCATCACCCGCTTTAATCCGTGCCGCAATGTCGGTTAAATTGATAAAGCTACTGGTTGCGACATCGTAAAGCTTGCGGTTGCTATATCTCTTTATAACCCGTTTCATAAATACCTCTTTTTACGCATTGCGTAAATTATAGTGGCAAAATGAAAAGTGTCAAGGGTAATTTTAATCATAGGTTTAGCAAAAAGACTGTTGACTTTGCGGTAATAACCAGTAGGATTGGCTAAATGAAAAATCAAACGATTACCTATTTTAAAAACCCGGGCAAAGAGAATACTAAGGAGACATTACGGCTTGCCTTGCAAAGGGCAAAAGAGCTAAGAATAAAAGATATTGTTGTTGCCTCATCTTATGGCAATACCGCCAAAATCCTTGCCCAAATGCCGATTGCGGGATTGAATGTGATTTGTGTTACCCATCATGCCGGTTTTGAAAAGGCAGGGAAGGTGGAACTTTCGGAAAAGACCAAAAAATTCTTAGAATCGAAAGGAATAACGGTCTATCGGGCAACCCATTATTTTTCTGGTGTCGGGCGGGCGATTCGAATGAAATTTGGCGGGCTTTATCCCGGTGAGATTGTGGCTAATACCTACCGGACCTTTGGCGAAGGGATGAAAGTGGCAGTTGAGATTGCAATAATGGCTTTGGATGCCGGACTCATTCCCTATGGTAAAGAGATAATTGCAATTGCTGGCACAGCACGCGGTGCGGATACCGCGATTGTCCTTAAACCAGCCTACGGCCGAAATTTCTTTGCGACCAAAATCTTAGAAATAATCTGCAAACCAAGAAAACCATAAAAAGTATGGCAAAGAATTGCATCTTGTGTCAGGTGGTCAACGCTAAGTTGCCATCCTATAAAGTTTATGAGGATAAAAAAATCCTTGGCATCTTAGATATCAATCCAATCACCAAAGGTCATTGTCTTATTATTCCGAAAAAGCATCGGGTCTGGTTTACCGATTTGACTTCGGACGAAGCCGAGCAATTTTTTCAGGCGGTATGGCTTGTTGCAAAGAAACTGAAAAAAGCATTTCAGGCGCAATATGTGACATTGCTCATTCGGGGCACGAGAATTCCTCATCTCCATGCCCACCTTGTGCCGAGTATCAAAGGCGAATTGAGTGCTACTGACCGAATCCTCGATTTATTACAATATGTCCAGGAAAATCAAAAACCCGTAGTCAAACCGTCCGAATTCGAAAGAATCGCTAAGAAAATTCAAAAGGCTAATCCTTAGATTTAGTATTGTACTGGATTAAGACACTCTTTTCTAAGATTGTCTTAGGGGTCTTATCTTGGCTAAATACGGTTTTAATCTCATTCCGCACAATACCAATATTAGGGGCAAGCCACATTAGCCGCTGAAAATCAGCGGTCTTAGCTTTTATTTCAACTTTATAACAACTATCAAATTCACCGACCGGAACCTTTACTCGTTCGATTCCTAAAACTTTAGCCACCAAGGTATCATCCGAACTTTTTGCCACTATCCAACTTTTACCAACGGTTAGCGGTAAGACTAATTGGTTCATTGTTCCAGCAGTGTCATTTAAATTGGGAATTAATCTAATTTCAGATTGCGTTTTTCGAATATAGGCAGTGGCTGGTGGTGAACCAACCTCTTGGGTGCTAACCTTCCAAACCTCGTCCCAGTAATCATGGATTGCCTTTTCAGTCACTTTAGTCACTTGTTTGATAATCCGATGATTTGTATCGTTGCCGGTAATTGTGGTTCGGTCAATTTCATAAACCCGAATTGAGCCAATAAATAAGGGATAGTAATCAACCTTCGCTTTACTACAGAATAACAAAAGTGGCACTAAAAATAAAAAGACTTTTTTCATAACGAGTCCTTTCTAAGTGATGTTGTTTTCAATATTGCTTTAGCCCAATAGCGCCACAGGGATTTGAACCCTGGTCTTCTGGCTGAGAACCAGATGTCCTTGGCCAGACTAGACGATGGCGCCAACGGTTAAATATAAAAATAATCAAGCCAAAATCAATAGGAGAATTTAATTAACCTTTAGGTCGCAAGATGCCGACTGGTAAAATCATCTCTTCTTGCGAGACACCGCCGTGCTGGTAAGTGTGTTTGTAAGTTCTTTCGTATTCTCTGGGCTTGGTCGGATAGATGAAGTAATAATCCGATAAGGCAATGGCGAACTTTGTGCCGAGATGCTCTTTGGGCAGCATAAATTCTTCCGGATTGGAGAGAAGAATGGCATTTCGTTCATCAGTACGTAAGGCGCCGCCATATTTGTAACGAAGATTGGTGGAAATCTCTCTGCCACCGTAAATGACTAAGGGTCGGCCAACTTTAATGAAACCGTGGTCCGAGGTGATAGTGATTTCGCAATCCCGGCGCCGTAATTCCAAAAGAATTCGATAGATTTCGGAACCCGTGAACCATAGCCGGGTCAACCCCAAAAGATTATATTCGCTCGTCACAATCTCTTCGAGCAATTGATTCGATTTTATCGAATGAATGAGTAAATCTAAAAAATTGACGACCAAAATCGAAAATTGATTTTCCCGGGCTAAAAAGGAGGGTGCATTGACTGCAATATCTTCGTTATGGGCGGCTTTTAAGAAGACGGTTTTACCTTGGTAACGATATTTAGCCAATTGATGTTGTAAAAGTTCGGGCTCGAAACGATTTTGACCGGTCTCATCAAATACCCAAAGTTCTGGATAATTCTTTAAAATCTCTAAGGGTAACAGTCCAGCAAACATCGCATTACGGGCATAAGGTGTGGCTGAAGGCAATATTGAATAAAAGTATTTGGTCTCGACTTCAAAGAACTCTTTTAAGATTGGCAATATGACAAACCATTGGTCTAAACGCATCGAATCGAAGATAAAGAGATAGTGGGGCTTTTTGCCCAGACGCGGTAAGACAAAATTTTCAAAAAACTTATGAGAAAGGATTGGACCATTTTTGCCTTTCAACCAGTCACGATAGACTTCGGTAATATAACGGCTGAAGACTTGATTGTTTTCCCGCCGAACTTGTTCAAAACTTTCTTTTATCGCTTCATCACCAAATCTTTGTAAAAGATTAGCCCAACGAACCGAACGAATGTAATAATCTAACCAATCCTGGTGATTGAAATCATAAGTTTGGACTTGAGCAATGGTTGTGGCATAATCTTGGGCAATTCGCTCCGCAATCAACTTCTTCTTTTCCAAAAGTCGCTTTAAGACCGCGGTGATTTGAATTGGTGTGAAAGGTTTGACAACAAAGTCATCAACCAATTTCGCATACGCCTCATTCATCAATGCCTCTTCTTCGGACTTGGTAACCATTGCCACTAAGATATGGGGGTCAATCTCTTTCAATCTTTTTAATACCGCCAGACCATCCATTCCGCTCATAATTTCATCTAACAATACTAAATCGAAATCTTTGGTCCTGACCATTTCTAAGCCATCCGGACCGTTGGTCGCGGTCTCTACCTCATAGCCCTTCTGTTTTAAAGTGTAGATATAGGGTCTTAAGAGGTCAATCTCGTCATCAATCCAAAGAATCCGCATCGCTACTCTTCACTTTCTTCACTCGTTTTGATGGGCAAGAGGATGGCAAAGACGGTTTTGCCCGGTTGCGTCTCTTTTAGAATAAGTTTGCCTTTATGATATTCTTCAATGATGCGCCGGGCTAAAGTTAGTCCAACGCCCCAACCATATTTTTTCGAAGTGACACCAGCCTTAAAGATTTCTTGCCAGCGGTTTTTAGCGATACCGCTGCCAGTATCGGTAACTTCAATCTCTAAGAATTTATTATCGGCAGTGAGAGCAGTTCGAATCGCAATCTTGCCCTCTCCATCACCAATAGCATCAATACTATTCTTGATTAAATTTTCTAATGTCCAAGAAATTAGCACATCATCAACCTTGACCAGAGGGTCGGCTGAATTGAAAAGTTCAAACTGGATTCGTTTTGTGGCACGATGCTTAATAAAAGAGACGGTTTTAGCAATCGTCTCACCAATCGGTTGGACCTTTAAGTCTGGTGGCAGACCAATTCGACTAAATCTTTCTGAGACCTCACGAATGCGCGTTAAGTCCTCTTCCATTGGAGTAAAGTCTTTCTCTTTTTGCTCCTGTTTTAACATTTCCAACCAGCCCCAAAGCGAAGAGATTGGGGTGGCTAATTGGTGGGCGGTCTCTTTGGCTAAAGCGGTCCAGATTTGCTCAGACTCCCGACGCTTGTAAACTAAGATTCCCCAAACCCCAAGGGTAAGAAAAGCAAAGAGAAATACCAATTGGAAGAATGGATAGATGCGTAACATCTTTTCAGCTTTGGAAAATCCGTAGTGGATGATATTTAATGTTTCACCAGTAGCCACGGTTAGATAGATTGGTTTATGTTCTTCATCTAATCTTTTCATTAATATTTTTAATCGTTCGGGTGAAGGATTTTTCTCTGGTAGGTTGCGATAATTGTTGGTTGGTTCGTCATTGGCATCAGCGATGATGACCGGAAAGTCAATCTTTCTTATCACCTCTTCAAAGATGATATCCAATTCTGCTGAACCGGATTCCGAAGGTTCTGCGATACGACTTAAATATTGGGCATAGATTCTTGACCGCACCTGGGTTTCTTTTTCCAAGCGGACAAGGAGAATTCGGGAGTAAAAATACCAGAGCCCGGCTAAAAGGATTGCACCAAAGACAAAATAGACCTGCAGGACTTTGGCGCTAAAACGAAAACGGGTATTCATTTAATTTGACCGATTCGGTACAATTTAATGATATTAGTTTTCCTAATGGTAGTCAAGCAATAGATTGATAAGATTGGGCTTGACATTCAGTCTTTGCCCAATTACTATTCCTTTACTCGTGAAGCGGTTTTTTGCTTTTATTTTATTATTTCTAATTAATTGTGCCGAGCAGGAAAAATTTTATGAGTTTTCCGGTTTTCTTTTCGGTAGTTATGTCAAGGTTAAAGTTTTGGAAGCGAACAAGACCAAAGCCGAACTGGCAGTTCAAAAGGCACTGCAAGAAATGACCAGGCTGGATTCGATATTCTCACTTTATATCCCAACCAGTGAAATTAATCAAATCAACCAAAACCGAAAAGGTAAGTTATCTAAGGACTTAAGAAATCTATTAAGCAAGGCAATTGCAGTATCGGAAAAGACAAATGGTGCCTTTGATATTACGGTATTGCCTTTGATTCAATTCTGGCGAAAATATTTCCAGACTGCGGAATTGCCGGATAGTTCAAAAGTGAAGCAGATAGTGAGATATGTTGACTATCGAAAAATTGCAATCCGTCAGGATTCAATCTATTTGCCGGATAGTTTTGGACTGGATTTAGGTGGAATTGCAGTTGGCTATTGCGTTGACCGAGCAGTTGCGATTTTGAAAAAAGAAGGGATTAAAACCGGTTTGATTGATGCGGGCGGTGATATATTCGGTTTTGGTAATCGAAAATGGAAGGTGGCGGTAAAAAATCCAAGAGGTGAGGGAATAATAAAGACATTCTCTATCCAAAACCAGGCAATTGCCACTTCCGGCGATTACGAAAAATTCTTTCTTTTTGGCAATAAACGCTACCATCATATCTTAAATCCCAAGACCGGTTATCCGGCTTGGGGATGCTGTTCGGTCACGGTAATTGCTCCGGATTGCATAACCGCCGATGCTTATTCAACCGCAATCTTTGTCTTGGGCGTAAAAGATGGTTTAGCCTTCGCTAAAAAAGAAACCGGGGTGGAAGTATTCATTGTTGCTGATGAGTCGGATAATTTAAAACAATACCAATCTTTTTAAATGAAATCGGAATTAGTCGAAGCCAAATATTACACCAAAGAAAAAGATAAGATTAAATGTCTAATCTGTCCCAATTATTGTATTATTGCTGAAGGGAAAGTTGGTCGGTGTTTGGGTCGAAAAAATATTTCGGGTAAACTTTATGCGATAAATTATGGTGAAGTGGTTTCTATCGCCATTGACCCGATTGAGAAAAAACCCTTATACCATTTTTATCCGGGTTCCAAGATTCTTTCGGTAGCGACTTATGGTTGTAACCTTTTATGCCCGTTCTGCCAGAATTGGGAAATTTCTAAGCAAACTGTGCCCAGTCGTCATATTGACCCAAAAAGTCTATTAGCAATTGCTCAGCGCCCGGATTCAATTGGCATCTCTTATACCTATACCGAACCTTTAATCTGGTTTGAATATCTTTTGGATGTTTGCCCATTAGTGAAAAAGGCTGGACTACAAAATGTCTTGGTGACCAATGGGATGATTAACGAAGCACCTTTGCGCGAATTACTACCCTATATTGATGCGATGAATATTGATTTGAAATCAATCAAACCCGATTTTTATGATGAGTTTATTAGAGGCGATTTGCCAACCGTACTTAATACGATAAAAATCGCCAAGACCGCTTGTCATATTGAATTGACTAATTTAGTTATTCCAACCAAGAATGATAGTATTGCCGAAATAACCGAATTGGTTGACTTTGTTGCTACATTAGGTCGGGATACGGTTCTCCATTTTTCCCGCTATTTTCCCAACTATAAATTAAATATTCCGCCGACACCGACCGAGACTTTAATCCAAGCCTATGAAATTGCTAAGAAGAAGTTAGACTATGTCTATATTGGTAATGTCCATAATCTTGTTAATGGCAATAATACCTATTGTCCAAAATGTTCCAATCTCCTTGTTGCCCGAGGCTATTTTAGTGCTAAAATAATTGGGATTAAGGATGGTAGTTGTAGTCGTTGTGGTAGAAAAGTTGACATTGTGATGGGAAAAAATTAAAAAAATTATGGCGGCGCGAAGGAATGTTGGGATAATTATTTTAGCGATTGTGATTGGGGCAATCATTGGTTCGGTTCTGTCCCATTTCTTAGGTGGCTTATTTCCAGAAGGTCCGGTCAAGGATTTCTTTTTCAAACCATTAAAGATTGGTATTCCCCAATTGACGCTGAATTTACATTTTTTAACCATAGCATTTGGTTTCACTTTAAGTATTTCTACTTTTACGGTCATTGTTATAATTTTAGCCTTATACCTATTGCACCGCTTGTAAGAAAACCACTGAGCTTGTGGAATTTAATAAAGGTCAAAGACAAGGGCAAATTTGTTAGATTTAAATTCAGCATTCCGAGTTCTAATTTGCGAATATATGATGTTACTTGTCGTCAGATTGGTATTGCAAAAGCCCGACCCGGTATTTATTTCTTAAGCACCCTACCCAAAAGTGATAGTTCGGCATTGATGAAAAGCATTTATGATGATGAGTTCACAATTAATTAATGATTGACTTTTTCAATTTTGGGGTTATATTTACATTATGAGTGTATTTTTCTTGACTTGGGCAGTGGTGATTCGGTTAACCTATTATCACACTATACTAAATGAAAATTTTGGAGGTGAACTGTGACCGGTAAGAGTAAAAGGAAATCTCCGGCAATTATTCTAAAAGATGGCAAGCCTTCAGCGGTCATTTTGGACATTGATGTCTACCGTAAGATATTAGAAAGTTTAGCCGATAGGGAAGATTTAAAAATACTCGAAGCGATGCGAAAGAAACCGCTTAAGTTTAGGAAGCTGGAAGATTTCCTAAAGGAGTATCAGCCGGGTGTATGAAGTTTATCTTGAACGAGCAGCGGAAAAAGATTTAAAGCGACTTTCGGCGGTTGATTTTTATCGAATTATTTCTCGTATCAAGAGCTTATCTAATGACCCAAGACCTTGGGACTGTCGGAAAATCGTTGGTTCAAAAAGTGATTGGCGTATTAGAATAGGAGACTATCGAATCATATATGAGATCGACGAAAAAGCAAAGGCGGTAAGAGTGATGAGGGTCAGGCATCGCCGGGAGGTATATCGTTGAGAACGGGCCGCACCCGTAAGGAATCGGTTCGGTATTATCTTATTTCTTGAGTAGATTATTTCCAGCCGGTCCGGTCAAGGATTTCTTTTTCAAACCATTAAAGATTGGTATTCCCCAATTGACGCTGAATTTACATTTTTTAACCATAGCATTTGGTTTCACTTTA
>JBDRUX010000007.1:0-45274 GCA_039801565.1 Caldifarciminota bacterium | reverse complement strand
CTCAGCGCCGCGGCCTTGCAGGTCGCGCAGAACAACGCGGCGAGACTGCTGCCGGCCGACCGCCCCGGCGGGCCGCTGCGGTGTGAAAGCCTCTAACTCACCCGACTTTTATGTCTATACCCCTGATACCGGATTAGGATTCTGGACACCGTTAGAGACTTTACCAAAGGGAACAAAACCAAATGATGGCAAACATCCGAAAAAAGGTGCATCAATGGCGGCTTACCATGACTACATTTATATCTTACGCGGCAATAATACCCCAGGTTTCTGGCGCTATAGAGTCACTGCACCGACTGGTTGGGAATCATTACCACCAATTCCACCTGGTCAGAGTGGCAAAAAACCAAAAGATGCCTCGGGTATGGTTTGGATTAAAAAGTCGTTTGGTCCCGGACCAGATACCAATTACTTATTCGTAATGAAAGGGTCGAAGACCGATGAATTCTTCCTTTATAATCTTGAGACTAACACTTGGTTACCTAATCCAGTTAAACCACCGCCACCCGGACCAAGCCAAAGGGCTGGTTACAAGAAAGGGTCCTGCCTTACCTACGACGGACGCTATGTCTATGTGTTGAAAGGCGGTTACGGTGATTTCTTCAAATACGATGTCGAGGAAGATACCTGGATTCAATTGACCCGTTATGACTACAAACTCTATTTGAATAGTGAGAACAAAGCGAAGAAGATTGGCGAAGGGGCTGGTTTGCAGTATTGGTATGGCAATATTTATCTCTTGAAGGGTGGTAATACCAATGAATTCTGGAAATACGACCTTGCGACTAATACCTGGCACCAAATGTTACCCGAATCACTCTGGTCAATCCCTTATGGTCCAACTGGTAAAAAGCGTGTTAAGGGCGGTGGCGCTTTAGTTGTACTCGAGACCGAAAAAGGTAGAGGCGAAGGCGAAATCTATGCTTCAAAAGGTAACAACACCGATGAATTCTATGAGCATGATGCTCCGTTGGAGTCCACTTTCACCATCACCACTATTACGAACGAAAATGCGATGGCAAAGACAGTGGCCAACAGTGCTTTCGATCTTTTAATTCATCCCAATCCCACGGCTAATTTAACAACTATCCGATACCATCTACCTAATGCTAAGGCAATTAGCCTTAAACTCTATAATATCACTGGTTCGCTTGTCCAAGCTTATGAGAACACAAATCCAACCAAAGATGGCGTTATCCTCCTTGACACAAAAGCATTACCTTCTGGAGTCTATCTCTTGCGGTTCAATTCGGATGACATAAAGATTACAAGGAAGATTGTCTTAGAGAAATAAACCTGCAACCAATCAGCAAGGGGTTCGAGCAATCGAGCCCCTTGCATTTCTTTAGGTACCCAGCTTCAACCCTATTTGAGATTTTGGAATAGCAAAGTGGCAGGAGACAAATCTTCTACTTTTTTATCAATTGCCTTTAGTGCAATCCGGAATAATACGCTTAAATATTCTCTAAATAGCCCTTGAGATAAACGCACAATTAACAACGGAATACCCGGGACTTGGTAAAATTCAGCCCTAAATTTTTGGGAACGCGACTAAATATTTAAGTCAGGTTTTGTGCCAGAAAAAGTTGAAATATATTTCAACCTAAAATTGACCGATTTTTTCGTCTATCTATTTGATTTTTGATATCTTATATTAAATTTTCCTTTGGGAGGGGGTATCGCTTAGGGGATGACCCCGTAGGCAACCCCCTAAGCTACCCAGTAGGTTGCCTCCTAAGTTGCCTTGGGAGTTGCTTCGGGGGTTGGTTGGTAGGCAGGTTGGGGAGCGACTTCGGAAGCAACCTCGGAAGCGACTCGGTAGGCAACTTGGGGAGCAACCTGGAGAGTAACCCGGTAGGTAGCCCCGTAGGTCACCCGAGAAGTAACCACCGATACTGCCTCATTATTTTCAGTTATCCCTAAGACCGTTCACTGATTTTAAGGATACATAAGAAATGGTTCAAAATGTTCAATCGTTTAAATCAGTTTTGGTGTAGCCAGTCCCTATTCACTAATAATCGTTAATTTTGAAGATGGACTGGAAAATAGTTCAATATAGTTTAAAATTTCACATTTCTCATTCCGAGTTTAGACAACCAATCCCTTTTTCGTCAGGGCAACGTTTCAGACCAAAAGTACTCTGGTAGAATTCAGGTAATCCCGTTCGCAGAACTTTATGTACCAACTACCAAGTTGTGAAAGAGCCGTGGATTATTTAACCAATTAATCCTAATTTTTGTAATGTCGACAGTTAATTTTCTGTCTGTCACCGCAAAGCAAAATGTCTCACATCCTTATTTGGTTTTTGTGTCTTTGGGCAGATAAATGCCAGAACCAGTAATATTGTTGGTTAATCTGGAAGTTAGTTTTGTGATTCGAACCAATGTTTTAAGATCTGCCATCGGTCTTTAATAAGCCAGCGATTTTATCATATTGTGCCACTTGGTTCTGTCGTAACAGCAGTTTTTCTTTTAGTTTTAAAGAAGTCTCAAAAACGTTTTTCGAATCTTGACCGCAGATTGGCTAAAAGTATAATTTTTATGGAAAGGAGAGAAAATGAGTAAATCAATTAAAGGAACAAAAACTGAAAAAAATTTGTTAGCGGCTTTTGCCGGTGAATCACAGGCTCGTAACCGATATACCTATTTTGCTTCGGTGGCAAGAAAAGAAGGTTACGAGCAGATTGCTAATATCTTCATTGAGACCGCCGAGAATGAGAAAGAACACGCCAAGGTATTTTTCAAATATCTGGAAGGTGGTGATGCCGAAATTACTGCGACTTATCCCGCGGGAACGATTAAAGATACCAAGTCGAATCTTGAGGCAGCAGCTGCTGGGGAAAATTTAGAATGGACGATGATTTATGCTGATTTCGCCAAAATTGCTAAAGACGAAGGATTTTCCGAAATCGCTCGGTCATTCGAACAGGTTGCTAAGGTTGAAAAGTTTCATGAAGCACGATATCGCAAATTAATCAACAATATTGTTAATGGCGAAGTCTTTAAGCGTAAGACTCCGGTTAAATGGCATTGCACTAACTGCGGCTATGTCTTTGAAGGAACCGAGGCACCAAAAGAGTGCCCGGCTTGTAAACACCCTCAAGCATTTTATGAAATTTTAGCGGAGAATTACTAAGCCGCTACCATATTAGCCAAAGGGCATTGTTCGCAGTTTGGTACTTTTTTGCAATGCTCTTTGGCTAAGCGGATAATTAAGGCATGGTATTCGTTATAAATCTTCACATCCTTTGGTAAGTTGGCGGTGAAAAACTTCTGAATTTCGGAATAAGTTGCTTTAGACGAAAAGAATTTGTGTCGAGAGAAGACCCGTCGGGTATAGGCATCAACGACAAAGACTGGGCGGTTAAAGGCATATAAGAGAATTGAATCCGCAGTTTCTTCACCAATTCCTTTTACCGAGAGTAATTCTTGACGCAAAGTTAAAGTATCAGTTTTATTCATTCGGGTTAAATTAAACTGGTATCTTTTTGCCAAGAATTCCAAAAAACTTTTAAGTCGCTTTGCCTTGATATTATAATAACCAGTTGGCCGAATTAGATTAGCCAAATCACTTACCGGTAGATTAAATAACTTATCGGGGAAAAGAAGTTTTCGGTCTTTGAGATTTTTGATTGCCTTTTCGACATTACGCCAAGCAGTATTTTGGGTAAGAATTGCACCAACAATGATTTCAAATTTGGTTTTACCGGGCCACCAGAACTGAGGACCGTAATGGCGGAAAAGCTTCTGGTAGATTTGAAAGATTACATTCCTGCTCAAGGAATTGGTTTAGAAACCTGGATAACCCCGAATGTCAGGTAATTCGAAGTCGGTGCGGTGTGTCCGAAAACGATGAACCGTGCACTCTTCTTTTGGTTCGGTGCCGACTTTAAACACTTCTAACCGGACTTTGGGACAGAAAGGAGAAGCCCGTAAACCAGTTACTTCACAAATTTTGACCCAAGCGATACTTTCGGGCACGGCAAAGTCTTCATTGGGAAGATCCGCAGTGGCTTGTTTCATAAATTCAGCCCAAATCGGTGCTGCCACACCACCGCCGGTCGCACCTTTAAATATCGTTTTCTTTTGGTCGTAACCAACCCATACCCCACAAGCCAAATTGGGCGTAAAACCAATAAACCAAGCATCGGTGTAATCGTCAGTTGTCCCAGTTTTCCCCGCAGCGGGTCGGTCAAAACCATAAAGCCGAATTGCATAACCCGTACCCTCATCAATGACACTGCGCATCATCTCCGTCATAATATAAGCAGTCTGGGCAGCGAGAACTGGTTGAGTTTCTGGGATATTTTCTTCGATAACTTGATTGTTGGCATCAACGATTTTCGTAATCATTAACGGGGTAACTTTATTCCCTTCATTAGCTAATACCGCAAAGGCGTATGTCATTTCTAATAATGTCACTTCTGATGAACCAAGCGCAAGAGAATAGAAGGGTCGTAATTTTTCATTGATACCCAACTGATTGGCATAACGAGCCACCAGTTCCGGACCTAACCGACTAATCAATCGAACCGCGACAATATTTCGAGAAAGGGCTAAGGCACGTCTTAAGGTCACCGGGCCCAAAAATTTGTAATCAAAGTTAACCGGGATATACGGTGGCTGTCCTGGGACTGGTAGTGTCAATGGCTCATCGAGTTCTAAGTCCGAAGGCAGAAAGCCATTCTCAATCGCAGCAGTATAGACAAATACTTTAAATGCTGAGCCGGCTTGACGCTTGGCTTGGGTGGCACGGTTAAACGGACTTTGCTTAAAATCCCTGCCCCCAACCATTGCTTTGATGAAACCAGTTTTGGGCTCTATGGCTACCAGAGCACCTTGTAAATAGTTAGGCGGTGGCGGCGTACTATCTTTTGCAATTAATGAGTCATAACGAACTTTACTATTTTTCAGTCTGTAACTCTTTTCGATACTTGCTAAAAAATCTTCAACTGCTTTATTAGCCGCCCGCTGCATATCTAAGTCAAGTGTTGTATAGATCTTGGCACCACTGCGGTTGATAAAATCATAGCCGTACCTTTGTTCTAAATATTTCCTAACTTCCTCAATAAAATAAGGCGCTTCATTCTTTAAACTTCTTTTTGGTATAACATTCAATGGAGAGGCTTGAGCTTCCTCCATCTCTTTTCGAGAAATTTTCTTATGCCGATAAAGCATCGTTAAGAAGAAATTCCGTCTTTTTACCAGTGCTTGCGGATTAGTATAGGGTGAATAATATTCAGGAGCTTTAGGTAACGCGGCAAGGGTGGCACATTCGGGTAAGGTCAATTCCCAGACGTGTTTGTCAAAATAGACATTAGCAGCAGCTTCGACACCGTAAACGCCTTGACCAAAATAAACTTGATTAAGATAGAGTTCCAAGATTTCGTCTTTGGAATAGGTCCGTTCTAACTGGATAGCTAACAACGCCTCTTTTATTTTACGGGCAAGACTACGCTCTTGGTTTAAGAACATATTTCTTGCTAATTGCTGGGTTATGGTACTGGTGCCACGGGGAGTTCGTAACGAAGTAAGGTTATAAAAAATTGCACCGCCCAGGCGAATTAAATCCAAACCCCAATGGGAGTAAAACCGTTTATCTTCAACCGCGATTATGGCATCTTTTAGATACTTAGGAACTCGGTCCAACTCAACTGGAATCCGTCGTTGCTCAAAGAATTCACCAATGAGGCGATTTTTGCAATCATAGATTTTAACTGTTGCCGGTGGAGAAAAATTTTGAATTAACTGCGGCAAAGGTAAATCACTTTTTAGACGAAAGATACCGGCAATCAATATTCCAGAAGTGAAGGCTAAAAAAACAATTAAAACTAAAAGGAAAACAGGCAATTTCTTAAGACTTCTCATATAATCTTTATTCTATTTATTCTATTCGGTCTAAACAAGCTGTCAATAAAAGACTTTTTAGGAAAATCCGTATTCCAGCATCAGTCTTTCAGTCACCCACTTTGGGGTACGGACACAATCTCGCCCAAAAGGTCATAAGCCGAACTTTTTTTAATTTCAACCATTACAAGATCACCGGGCTCGATATTTTTGCCATTAACATAAACTAAGCCATCGATCTCTGGGGCATCGCCTTCGGTCCGACCAACATAATTATAACCCTTTCGTTGGGAAAAGGCATCAATCAATACTTTTACCTTTTGTCCTCGAAGTCGAAAAAGCCGCTGGCGTGAAATTGTTTTTTGTAATTTCATTAGCGCATTGAATCTTTCAATTTTTATTTTCTCGGGTATCTGATTGCGAAAAGAATAAGCCGGACTCCCTTTTTCTTGATAATAAGGAAAACAGCCTAAATGGTCGAACTTTTGTTCCTGAATAAAATCACAAAGTTCGGTAAAATCCTTTTCGGTTTCTGAAGGAAAACCGACAATGAAACTGGTCCGGAGTGTTAACCCATCAATCTTACGGAGTTTTGCTAAGAGTCTTTCGATATCAAGACGAGTTACCTTGCGGTTCATTCGAGCTAATAGCCGGTCAGAAATATGCTGTAATGGCAAATCAATATATTTTGCGACCCCGGGGAGTTTAGCAATGGCTTCAATCAATTCATCATTAAAATGGGCAGGATGAGTATATAATAACCTTATCCAGATAAGTGATTTAATCTGATTGAGTTTGTGCAATAGTTGAGACAGCATTGGTTTGTGATAACGGTCTTGCCCGTAAAAGGTTGTGTCTTGAGCGACTAAAATTAGTTCTTTTACGCCAGATTTTGCTAACATTTTTGCTTCACGCACAACATCTTCGATTTCTCGACTTCGATACCGACCGCGAATCGAAGGTAGTAGACAATAGGAACAATGATTGTCACAACCATCAGCAATCTTTAAATAAGCATAATGGTGAGGTGTCGAAAGTAATCTTGGTTCATAACTGGTACTAATATCTTGCGGTGTGCAGACAAAAGTCTTTTTAATCGGCTTTTTCTCCCAGCATTGAGGAATCTCATGTAGATAGTCAATACCGAAAAAACCATCAATTTCCGGATACTCTTTCTCTAAATTCTTTTGGAATCTTTGAACTAAACAACCGGCAACAAATATTTTTTGGATAATACCTTTTTTCTTATAGGTTAAAATTTCCTGGATTTTATTTTTTGCTTCAGTCACTGCGGGTTGAATAAAGGCACACGTATTAATAATGACTAAATCAGCCTTCTCAATTGAGTCCGTTAAAATAAAACCCGCTCGGACCAAATTGCCTAAAATCAATTCAGAATCAATTAAATTCTTTGGACAACCTAATGAAATAACCGAAGCAATCATACTAAGAGCATCTTGGCTTGTCCGGTGGCAATGATTTGACCATTGGAATCTTTAATTAAACTTTCGCCAATTATTAACCGATTATATTCTTTCACCACTTTACCAAATGCCTGAATTTTTTCACCAATTATTAATTTTTTCTTATAGCGCACAATTAATTCAGCAGTCAATACATCAAGTTTTCTTTTTCGACACGCCCAGGCAATCATCTCGTCTAAAATCGTAGCAATAATTCCACCATGGGTAATATCTTTGAATCCTTCATAATATTGCTTAACCTTAAAAGTCGTCCAAACGCCATTTTTGTCACCAAAAATTTTAAGTTTTAAGCCGAAAGGATTCTTTTTGCCACAGGCAAAACAATAAGAAGATGATTTTAGTAAAGAGTTATTCTTTTTTGGGTTTCGGGGGTTCAAAGATTTTATTGGATATTTTTTGGTTATATTTTGTGCCATAAAGCTCAAAGGTAGCGACAGTACCTGGTCCTTGGGGATAAGAAAATTTCTTGATGGTATAGTCTGTGGGGTTGACCCAAAACTCTACCTCTCTGATAAGCGCCAAGGTGTCCTGAGTAACAAGTTTTAGATAGAAAAGGTTTTCCTCTTGGTGCATTTCGGTTACGGTCAATGACAAGGTATCGGCGAAGAAGTCAAAGATAGAAATTGGGGTAGGCATTTCCTGTTCACTCACTTCGGATTGGCGGGGAAAATAACACCAGATTTTATTGTCAGAAACGATGATACTTTGCGAATCTGGAAAGGTCACATCAAGTCGTAATTTATCCGGTCGTTTAAGATAAAACCAGCCGATGAATTCCTGACAGGTGCCGAGCGACTCCGAGCAGACATTCTGATGAAAACTCCCCTGAGCAGTGTTAATTTTCTGATACCGTTCACAGACCTTTTGCCAGATTGAATGCTCCTGGGCAAAAGTTAAAAGCAAAGCCCAAAATAACAAAAAGCCAATCCTTTTCATAACAAAAGAATAACACAGTTATTCGCTAAGTCAACGATAAATTTATAATAAAAACTATAACAAGAAAAAAACATTCTTCTTCAAGGGACAGGGTCCCTATTGTCATGGAAATTTAAATAAGCCTAATAAACTTAGTCAGGAACAATTATTTGCGCAGAAGACCATCACACCGAAGCGATTAGATAAATTAAATAAAAAGGTTCATTCATTAAACAAATTGTACTTAAGATTACGAAAGGGTTAACGGAAAAGCCTCCCGTCTGATCAGCCCATTTCTTAACAATTCAATGAGAAGCCCAAGAATCGAACTAGAATGTTTTTGCGATTTTATCTTGCTCTACCTGGTTGGGAACAAATTGACGAACAATTTTTACTTTTCCTTTTGGTTTAGATTCGCCAACTCTTTTATAATTTCGTCTAATCCCCCATTAAATTCCTTGGTTATTTTTCTGCCTAAGATTTTAATATTATTATGTTTTAGACTTACCCGTAAGATTTGATTTTTCCGTGCTAAGACCCGAATCTGCGCAATTTTGAATAAACTTTCCATAATTGGTGGATATTGACCAAATCGGTCAATCAGTTCGTCTCTTATTTCTTCGATTTCTTTTTCGGTTGTTATGGATAAGAGTCGCCGATAGATTGCTACCCGCTCGTAAGCATCCGAGATAAATTCCTCTGGAATATAGGCTTCGACATCAAAAGTCAAATCCGGTTCAACTACTGGCTCTGCGCCTTTTAATTTAGCGATTGCTTCACTTAAAAGTGACATATAGAGATTTGCCCCAATTCGGTTAATGTGTCCGTGTTGTTCCAATCCCAAGAGATTGCCAATTCCTCGAATTTCCATATCCCGAAGTGCTAATCTAAATCCAGAATCGAGTTGGGAATAAGCAAGGATTGCGGAAAGTCGTTTCTGAGCAGTTGGAGAAATTTTATTTTGGTTAGGAACAACAAATAAAGCGTAACCTTGTTCTTTTGACCTTCCCACTCGCCCCCGTAGTTGATGCAAATCCGCCAGGCCGAACCAATCCGCCCGGTCAACAATAATCGTATTAACTCTTGGCATATCAATACCCGATTCAATAATTGCAGTTGTAATCAAAATGTCATATTTGCCGTCAATAAAATTGAGATAAATTTCTGCCAATTGCTGCTCAGGCATCCGACCGTGAGCACTTTGGATTTTTAAATCCGGGCATAACCCTCGAATCCGTTTCACCAATTTGGGTAGCGATTCAATACGATTGTGAACAATAAAAACCTGGCCTCCTCGTTCAATTTCTTGACGAATTCGGGTACGAATTAACTCATCGTCCCAATGAATCACCTCGGTCTTTATTTCTTTGCGACCCGGGGGTGGGGTATGAATCGTCGAAATATCTCGCAATCCAACTAAAGCCATATAAAGTGTCCGTGGAATCGGCGTTGCGGTTAAAGTCAATACTGCGATTCCAATCTTTAACTTCTTAATTTGTTCTTTTTGCCGAACACCAAATTTTTGTTCTTCATCAATTATCAAAAGTCCCAAATTCTTTACCAATTCAACAACCTTAAGTAATTTATGGGTGCCAATTACAATATCAACCTTGCCGGTTTTAAGCCCTTCGACAACCTCTTTTTCTTTTTTCCGGCTAATTAAACGCGAAAACATTTCGACTCGAACTGGAAACTTTTCTAACCGCTTTCGAAAAGTGTTATAGTGTTGATAGCAAAGGATTGTGGTTGGGACTAACATTGCAACTTGTTTTCCAGACAATACTGCTTTAAACGCCGCCCGCAGGGCGATTTCGGTCTTACCAAAACCCACATCGCCACAAATCAATCGGTCCATTACCTTAGCACTTTCCATATCTTTTTTTACTTCCTCCCAAGCCTTTAATTGGTCGGGCGTCTCTTGAAACGGGAACGAAGCTTCTAACTCGGCTTGCCATTCGGGAATGCCAGTAAAACGAAATCCTGGTGTGATCATCCGTCGGGCATATAACTCAATAAGTTCTTGAGCATAGTGGGTAGCTGCCCGTTGGGCTTTGGTCTTCACCAGCAACCAATTTCGACCGCCCAACCGGTCTAAAACTGGTGGCGTATCTTCTGATCCAACATAACGGTCAAGATGATTGAGATTTTCAACCGGCAGGTAAAGTCTACCGCTTCCAGCATAGCGAATAGCGATGAAATCTTTTTGTTTATCTTTAATTTTTAGCCGTTTTGTTCCTTCAAATATTCCAACTCCATAATTAATATGGACCACATAGTCGCCCTTTTTAAGTGTCATTAAATCATCAACTGGCAAACCCCGAAACTTTCTCTTAGGCAGACGCATAATTGGTGTCCCATAAATTTCTTTTTCGGTTAATACCACATAACCATCTTTTCGAGCGATAAAACCGCTCGAAAATCTTCCAACCAAATAGAAAGGTTTTTCACCCAAAACTTTTTGTAACCGCGCCTGCTGATTGCTGTCTCGACAAACAATGTAATAGGTCAAATCCGTTGACTCAATTTCCGCCCTTAGTACTTCTAAATTACCGAAATAAATATTAGGGCTTAAAAAACCAAAATCGAAATCACCTTCTTGATGAAAAATAACCTGTCTATTAGCCGATGGCAGCCGATCGTTTAATTTTTGAATGGTCGGATTTTCCAAAATAATGATAAAGTCATTCGGTAGTTTTGACAAAAAAGGTTGCTGGGGCAAAACAGTAATTCGGCGTTGAGAAAGTTCCAACGATCCAATTTTTTTAATTGAGCGCTGCGTCAAGGTATCAAAATATCGTAACGATACGACCTCGTCACCAAAAAATTCAATCCGAATTGGATTTTCGAACTTTTCGGCAAATACATCAATGATGCTACCACGAACCGCAAATTCCCCGGGTTCAGTTACTAAATCAACCCGTTCGTAACCTTGGCTATTCAACCAATTCAACAATTCGGCACGGGAAAAGATACCGCCGCAACGCAGCTCCAAATTTACCAATTCTGAAAAGTTAAGAGCAGGTAGGGCAGCAATTTTTTTCTCCATAACCGCAACAAATTTTTCTTGGGTGTGGACTTTTCGCCAAAATTCGATTTGGGTTACTACTGCTTCGGTCACACCAATTGTTCGTTCATTTCCCATTACGGCGACAATTTCTTCAAACCGCTCTTCAAAATCATTGGCATCATTGGTTAAAACGACCACGGGAGATTCTTCAAAAAGTGCACAGGCTAAAAAACTCCGAGCCGAGCCCACGATATTTTTTATCGAAACTAATTTTGTTGTTTTAAGGATTTTTGCAAAATGAAAGAAAGTCGGGGATTGAGCAAAAAGGTGGAGCAGATTTTTCATAAAACTTAGGAGGGCGTCAATCCGCCCTCCTAAAATTTACTACTTTTTCTTCTTGGTGGCGGTCTTCTTTTTTGCTGCCGCCTTGCCGCGTTTCATACACGCCATTGCTCCTCCTTATTTAAAGAAAAACAACTAAGACTATAATAAAATAATCTAATTTGTCAACAAAAATAATTGGGAGGTGTTACTGCAAACCGATAATGTTCTCTTTGATTGCCAAGGAACAATGCCCTTTTCTTCTTCACTAAAATCAAATGGAAATTATAAACATTAAAGAACAATCCCTACAATCAATCGCTGCCATTTAGCTAAATTTTTAAAAGCTCTCATCAAACGCTGCACTATCTTCATTAAAAATCATCTCCATAGCCAAAATACTAATTTAAGCGATACCCCAAAAAGCCCAGAAATTGTCCAGATAGATAACTCACTTTTTCCTTAGTTACCAGCTATTGATAAGAAATTAAAGTTAATCCTTATCCTCGACGACTACCTTAGAAAACTACTTATCGCCCGAATCTTTGGACACAATTCAACTTGAAAAAATAATGTGGGTCCTAAAAGCCCCTGTAAAAAGTATAACATCTTCGAGTCGCTTTATGCTGATTGTGATGCGCCAAATTCTAATTTCTCTTTTTGTACTTTGATTACCAAAAGGCAACCAAGGCGGTTAACACTCAAATCAGTCAGGCCTTGGCTGAATTAGGGATTGTTATTCTTAACACTCATTCCCGGTGTGCTGTATGAAAATGAGGAAAATTGAGTGTTTCTTTGGTTTCTTACCAATTAAGTTTCAGATTTATGGTATTACTACAGTGGCAGCAGCTAATCGGTATTTAGACAAATCCGGTAGCCAGTGAGGGTATACTGTTTATTTCTGGATTTCCCCTAAACCATAGTAGTCTAATTTATAGACGGGTACTCTAAACCAAAACTACCAATTTTACTCAATCATAATTACTATATTCTCAATTGCCTAATTCAGCTTCTGATTTGTAACGGGAATCAGGAGACAAGAAAATAGTTCTGATAGGTTTACAACCGGTATTGTGAAGTAAAAAATCGAGCCGCTTCCCAGTTTGCTTTTAACCCAAATCTTACCGTGGTGAGTTTCGACAATCTTTTTGGCAATAGCCAATCCGAGTCCGGTAGTCTTTTCGCCCGCGGTTCCCTTTTTACGAGTTGGCGAAAACGGTTTGAATAATTTATCCAGTTCTTCGGGTGCTATTCCAGTTCCTTCATCCCGAACCGCTATTTTCACAAAGTTATCTTCTACGGAAAGTGTGACCTCAATTGTCCGGTTCGGGGGCGAAAATTTAATAGCGTTACCAATTAAATTATTAAGCACCTGTTCAATTCGGGCTGCATCCGCCATTACTAAAGGAAGACTTTCGGGATGAGTGAGAATCAAAGTTATATTTTTCTGGTCAGCAAGCATCCGATTAAATTCAAGATTGCGTTGGACAAGGTGGATAATCTCCACTGGACATAGGTTAAGTTCGAGTTTGCCGGATTCAATTTTAGTAATATCAAGCAAATCGTTAACAAGGTTAAGCATAAAATTAGCATTTTCCTTAATCCGTTTTATGAAATCATGCCGATTGGCATCCGTTAGTTTCGTTGCGGCATCATTTAAAAGCAAATCACTGCAAGCTAAAATAATGCTCAACGGATTTCGTAAGTCATGGGCTGCCATACCGAGAAATTGATTTTTCAAATCGTTAAGTTTCGCCAATTCGGTATTTGATTTTTCTAATTCTTGTCGTTTTCTTTCTAGTTCTCGCTCAATTCGTTTTCGCTCGGTAATATCCCGAAAGATACCACGCGTCGAAATAAATTTGCCGTCTTCAAACCGGGCATTAACATTACCTTCGACGAAAACTGCTTGTCCGTTTTTTGTCACAAAAACAGTCTCAATGCCATTTAATATCTCTCCAGCACAAACTCGTTTGAATAACTCTTGGCAATGTTGATGTTGGTCTGGTTGTAAAATATCCCATAGTGTCAACCGGTTAACCTCTTCTTCGGTATAACCTAAAATTTCCCGCCATTTTCGATTCACATAGATAAATCGGCAGTTCGGGTCAACAACCTGAATTAAATCATTACAATTGTCGAGAAAATCCCGAAGCCGCATTTCACTTTCCAATAATGCTTTTACCGTTGCTTCGTGTTTAATGGCTAATCGGTCAAACTCGTTGATTCTTTTTCGTTGCTCAGTCATTTCGAGAGCAAATTGTTTTTCAATTTTATTTTCAAATTTTCGGTTGTTGGCCATTTTGTCCTCCCATTTTTAATTAGAAAAGAATTATAAAATTTGATAGAATAGAATTATAACAGTTAGAGAGCCAGATACTGGGCAGTAAAAATACCAATTCCTTTTACCCCTAATCAATTCCCCTTTTATATTATTATACCGATTAAAAAATAAAAGTCAAATAGTTTGTTAGATTCGAATTGGCAAAACTTAAATGTAACCGGATTCTTTTATTATAAAGACGGAGTATTGAAAAGGGCAACAATCGTACTTTTTACTTTTCTAAGAAGTTAGAATTTTATAATCGAGTCAAGAAAGTAAAATGTCCTTTATAAGGATGAGGCCGATAATCTGGTAACAGTTTAGGAGCTTTGCGTTCTTTGGGTATTCCGGCTTCGACTAATTCTTGATGATAACGGATAACATGCGATAAGCCAATCTTGGGATTTTTGGTTGTAGGTTGGGCCGAAGCTGCGGCTTGACCAGCGCGTCGACCAAAAACTAAAATATCTAAAAGTGAATTGCCCATTAGCCGGTTTCTACCGTGGATGCCACCAGCCGCTTCACCAGCCACATAAAGCCCAGGGATATTCGATTCACCTTTATCATTAATCAGAATTCCGCCATTCTGATAATGCTGAGTTGGATAAGTTAGAATTGGTTCTTTAGTCATATCAATACCAAAGTTAATAAATTGGCGATACATCGCAGGTAATTGTTTAAGGATTGTGCCCGGACCTTTAATTATTTCAATTAATGGGGTATCGAGCCAAACGCCGTAATCGCCGGTTGGTGTAATTACACCCTTTTTTCGCTCTTTACACTCGCGAATAATTGCCGAAGCAACCGTATCACGCGTTTCGAGTTCGTAAATGAACCGTTCGCCAAAAGCATTAACCAATTGGGCGCCAACCGAACGAACTTTTTCGGTGATCAGTTGTCCGACAATTTGGGTTGGGTAAGCAACACCGGTCGGATGGTATTGAATTGTATCCATAAAGATTAATTTTGCTCCTGCTCGATAGCCGATAACCAGCCCGTCCGCGGTTGCACCATAATGGTTACTAGTTGGAAAACCTTGCACATGTAATCTACCAGCGCCACCGGTAGCAATAATGGTCGCTTTGGCTTGAACTGCGATGAGCTGACCATTTTCTAAGTTTAAAAGGAGTGCGCCAGAACAATTGCCACTCTCATCGGTCAGAAGTTCAATTGCGGCGGTGAACTCCATTATTTTTATCTGGTGGTTGAGCACTTCGTCTTTGATACAACGCATAATCTCAAGGCCGGTATAGTCCCGACAAGCATGCATTCTTTTTCGGGAAGTACCACCACCGTGAATCGTCTGCATTGTGCCATCTGGGTCTTTGTCAAACATCACGCCAATCGTTTCCAGCCAGGCAATGATTTCAGGTGCATCGGTGACCAATGCTGCTACCAATTCTGGAATATTTTTATAACCGCCACCACCCATCACGTCCAGATAATGAATTACGGGTGAATCATTAGGCTTGTCAGCGGCTTGAATTCCGCCCTGTGCCATTGTGGTATTAGCATCGCCGATCCGCAATTTTGTAACCAAAATAACCTCTGCACCGCAGGCCTGGGCTGAGAGAGCTGCTGTGCAACCAGCACCACCACCGCCAATAATTAAGACGTCCGTCATAATATCTGGTTTTGTTATCTCAAATCGGGTTGGATCAATTAGACTATAGGCTTCGAGTAAATCAGCGAACTCATGGGGAGTGCGTTCACCTTTATTCGGTCCAACCTTAATCTCACGCATCGCCTCAATAATGTAATCGGGGTGAAAACTTTTAAGCAAGTCCTGTTTCTTTTCCGGTGCCAGGAGTGGAATCTGTTGTGTCATTCGGAAATTTCTGGTCTCGTTTAATTTCTTAATTGACTCTTGCATCGCCGCCGGGTACATTTAACCTCCTTAAAGCTTTAGTTTTTAATTGTTAGCATTTCATCAATTACTGAAATTGCTTAATTTCATTTCTCGATGTCCCTTTGGTCATACAATTCTTTTAGCGCCTTGGTCTCCATAGTCATCAATTTTTTCAGTTCAGCGTCGAATTTCTTCTCTGCCATCTCTTTCAACCTTTCCTTTAGATGGGGTGCGGGTTGGGCGATATAAGCACCATAAAGCCGGCGCGCTAAAAGACCAACATAGTATTGAACAATCTCGGCCGGACAGCGTGTTGCACAAAGCCCACACATTATGCAATTGAACGATAAATCAGCGCATTTGGCAATATCGCCACGAATCGCCGCATTAACATAATCCATCACTTTAATATCTTGGGGGCAAATTTTGGTACAGGAATTACAGGCAATACAACGCATCACTTCAGGATAAAGAGCAACTAAAGTCTCACCAGTCGGTTTCAGTTTTTTAAAATCATAAATTGCTTTATTGGCTGGATAGAAAGGCAGCTGGGTTAGATACATTCCATCTTCGATCACGGTCTGACAGGCTAAGCCGACTTTAGTCTTATAGGAATCCCGGGTTCGATAGACCGTTGCACAGGCACCACAAAATCCACCCCGACAGCCTGCACCCCGAACAAATTGATAACCAATCTCCTCCATTGCTCTCATTATCGTCAAATCTTTCGGCACCCGATAGTCCTTTCCCATCACATAGATTGTAACATATTCCATTGTTTACTCCGTAAGTCTAAGCCACTCGATATCTTTTCATCCCTTCTTCGTATAAATCATTGCCGTAACAATCATTCACCACTACAACCGGAAATTCTTCAACTTCCAGTTTCATTATTGCCTCTGGTCCTAAATCCTCGTAAGCAACCGTTTCACATTTTTTAATCCTTTTGGCAATTAATGCTGCGGCACCGCCAACTGCAGCAAAATAAACCCCGGTATATTTTTTTAAGGCGGCAATTACTTCTGGGGCTCGGTTACCTTTGCCAATCATTCCTTTCATCCCATAAGCAAGTAGAGTTGGTGTGTAGGGGTCCATTCGTTCCGAAGTGGTTGGACCAGCCGGTCCAATTGGGTAACCAGGTTTAGCTGGGGCTGGACCAACATAATAGATAATTTGTCCCTTTAAATCCACTGGTAGTTCTTCACCTTTTTGTAGAGTTTCAACTAAGCGTTTATGGGCAGCATCGCGTCCGGTATAAATGATACCGGTGATTAATACTGAGTCACCGGCTTTTAAATCTTTAACAATAGCATCAGTTAAAGGTGGTGAGATTCTTTTTAAAGCCATTTTAACTCCTTGTTAAAGAATTGCAGTTTTATGTCTTGCGGCATGACAGTTAATATTGACGGCGGCGGGTAAACTTGCAATATGACAAGGGAAAGTCTCTATGAAAACCGCCAGGGCGGTTACTCGACCACCAAACCCTTGGGGTCCGATTCCAGTTTTATTGATTCGCTCGAGCAGCTCTTTTTCCATTTCGGCATAGAATGGGTCAGGATGGGTTGAACCAATTTCCCGCAGTAATGCCTTCTTAGCCAGATAGGCGACTTTTTCAAAAGTACCGCCGATACCGACGCCGACGATAATCGGTGGACAGGGATTGGCTTTTGACCTTAAGACCCGGTCAACCACAAAATCCTTAATTCCTTCGGCGCCAGCAGCCGGGGTGAGCATTTTCACTTCTGACATATTTTCGCTACCGCCACCTTTAGGGGCAACCGTAATTTTTAAATTGTCGCCTGGTACAATTTCGGTATGGATAACTGCTGGTGTATTATCGCCGGTATTTTTTCGACGTAGTGGATCAGCAACAATTGATTTGCGCAAGTAACCCTCCTTATAACCTTTCGCAACACCGGCATTAATCGCATCGTATAATTCACCACCAGTAATTTTTACATCAGAGCCGACTTCTAAAAATACAACCGCAAAACCTGTATCCTGACAAGCTGGTATCATTTCTTTTTTGGCGATCAGAGCATTTTCAATAAGTTGCTTTAGAATTTCTTTTCCGGTTGGGGACTCTTCAATTTCCAACCCCTTTTTAAAAGCATTGATGACATCATCACCAATTTGGCAATTGGCATCAATGCAAAGTTTAGCAACCGTATCAACTATGTTCTGATATGGTATCACTTTTGCCAAGTTTCCTCCTTTTAGTTAGATTTGATATTGCAAAACCCAAATTTCCGTGGCTTGGGGCAAAGATTTTTCGAAAACCTCGACTTCACTCGATTCGATTCTTTTCACCAGTTTTTTGTCCTTGATAAAATCTTCAACCGGCGCAATTGGAAAAGCACAATGCGCCGTCTTGTAGTGCATTGGAATTGCTATCCTCGGGTTTAACATTGTTGTGACCTTGGTCGCAGCTTCGGCATCGATAGTAAACACACCACCAACTGGTATTAGCAGTACATCAACTTTGCCGATTTTTTGTCTTTCTGCTTCCGTGGGTAGCGCGCCTAAATCACCAAGATGACATACTCTCAAGTTATCCACCGTAATTATATAAACGGTATTTAGACCTCGTTCTCTACCCTGTAAGGTATCATGACAGGTGGTAATCCCTTCGATTTTGACATTTTTGATTATTCGTGTACCAATTTCCCGCACCACTTGAGGTTGACTCGGAATCGAACGGACATAATTATGGTCTTCGTGTTCATGACTAATTGTTACAATATCGGCGGTTTCTTTAATTGGTGGATAGGAAAGCGCACCACTAAAACTACCTGATTTATATGGATCAGTGATAATTTTTGTTCCATCTTTTGCGGTAATCAAAAATGCCGCATGACCGAGCCATTTAATCTTCATCCTCACCTCCTAAGTGTGACCCGGATATTGTCAAAATTAACCACAGAGAATTCTTTTGATATCACGAACTTACCCGAATCGGGCTCCCCTCTGTGTTCCTTGAATTTCAGTCGTTTTAGACCTTCCTTCAATCCGCGTTTGATGGGCTATGTTCCTTAAAGCGAATCTCTTACGAGAACACAAAGAACTTATTTTATCTCTGTGATTCGACGAAGTCGAATTCTTAAGGAATTTCTTTTTTTCTTTCTTAATCCGATTCGGATTCTCTGTGGTTTCTTTCATAAAAGTTTTTGACAATATCGTGACCCGATTGGAGTCATTATCAATAATCAAAGACTAAAAACCATTTGCTTTTCATTTCAACCCGAGTACTTCGCGATAACCTGGAATATCCATAAAGCCATGACCTGAGACATTAAAGGCAATGGTTTTCTTTTCTCCGGACTCTTTACACTTTAAGGCTTCATCGATTGCTGCACAGATTGAATAAGCTGACTCTGGTGCCGGCAGATAACCTTCAGTTTCAATAAACATTTTAGCTCGCGAAAAGACATATTTCTCATCACCGGGATAGGCAACATTTTCCACAATTCCTTTATGTCTAAGATAAGATATAATCGGCGAGCAACCGTGATAACGCAGACCATCGCCTCGAATTGGCTTCATCTTTATTTTATGCCCAAGGGTGTACATCTTTAACATCGGCGTTATCTCCGCATAGTCGGCAAAATCGTATCGGTATTCACCAGAAAGGTTTGGGGCGACTTCACTCTGAGCCGCGATAAATCTTATCTTTTTCCCTTTCTTCAAGACTTCACCAACAAAGGGCAGAACAAACCCCCCAAAATTTGAACCACCACCTAAACAACTGACCATAATATCCGGATAATCGTCAAAAATTTCGAACTGCTTTTGCGTTTCCAAGCCAATGATTGTCTGATGCAACAGGACGTGATTCAAAACCGACCCAAGGCAATAGATAGCATTGGGGTCGGATTGGGCATCCTCTAATCCTTCACTAATTGCAATTCCTAAAGAGCCGGGATGCTTTTTATTTTTATTATAAAGAGCTCGTCCTACTTTGGTCTTCGGGCTTGGTGAAGGATAGACCTCACCACCTAAAAGTTGCATAAAATTCCGTCGGTCGCGTTTCCACTCATACACGGCTCTGACCCAGTAGATTGTACATTTCAACCCAACTAAGGCGGCAGCATAAGACAGGGCAGTTCCCCATTGACCAGCACCGGTCTCGGTTGTCACGCGCTTATAACCTTCTTTTTTGGCATAGAAACATTGGGCAAGTGCCGTGTTTACCTTATGACTACCAGTCGGGCTGAAAAATTCTCCTTTATAATAAAGCCGGGCCGGCGTATCCAATCGTTTTTCCAAATTAAAAGCCCGAAAAAGCGGACGTGGCCGCGCCGCTTGGGTATAAAGATTTAACAACTCTTCCGGAATCGGAATCCACCGTTCGGTACTAGTCTCCTGCTTTAAGCATTCCGCTAAAAGCAACTTCGGTAAATTAGCGATACGGGACGGCCCTTTGGGTGGGTCCTGCGGCGGTGGTAATGGTTCTGGTAAATCGGCCAAAATATTATACCACTCTTTCGGCATTTCATTAAAACTCAAATTAACCATCCTTCTCACCATCATCTCATCTCCATTTTGGCCAATGTTAAACACTTTAGACTGTCTTCTTCCATTTTAGTCTCCTTTCCCTTATACCCTATCCACCTAAAAAGTCATTAGCCAATTATTATCCTCTGAGCTAACCTCACATAGCCAGTTTCTTTTCCTTATTTTTTTCATTTTTATCTTATGTCACTCTTAGTTTCCTTCTATTCTTCGTTCAACTTCCTTAGGTCCTTGAACTCGGAATTTAGTTGGACACTCTTTATCTCATCACCCTTCTCTAATACCATCAAACTCGTTCCCGCCAATAGTCTAACAAATCGCTCAAGGTCTGTTTAAAAGATATTTTCGGTTGCCAGCCGGTTTGAGCACGAAACTTACTACTATCACCGGCTAAAAGCTCAACATCACTCGGTCGCATCCGCTTTGGGTCAACCTTGATTTCAATTTCCTTCGCAGTCAAAGAAAGCAATATCTCAAGAACCTCACGCAACTTATAGCGCTGGCCACTACAAATATTATACACCTCGCCCTTCTCGCCTTTTTCTAAACTCAAATAATAACCGACCACCGTATCGCGGACATCGGTAAAATCCCGAACTGCCTCTAAATTTCCGACATAAATCACCGGTTCCTTTTTACCTTTCTCGATCTCGGCGATTTGTTTCGCAAAATTAGAAGTCGCAAAAACTTCCCCCCGGCGCGGTCCGGTATGATTGAAGGCACGAGTTCGAACAATGAACATACCATAACTCTTAAAATACTGATAACCTAAAAGGTCCTGAGCGACCTTACTCACTCCATAAGGACTAATTGGGCGCAAAGGATTTGTCTCTCGGATTGGCAACTCATTGGGAAACACCAGTCCATATTCTTCACTTGAACCTGCCACTTGAATTCGACAATCAATATCTTCAGCCCGAACTGCTTCAAACAAATTCACCTGGCTAATGATATTGGTTATTAAAGTCTCTGCTGGCGCCACCCAAGACATTGGCACATAGCTCTGAGCTGCCAGGTGATAAATTCGTTCCGGTCGTACCTTTTTAATCACCTCTCGCATCGAAACAGCATCTTTTGCATCGCATTCAAAAAGTTTAATCTTTGTTTTTATATGCTCAATATTTTCAGTTCGAGACCGCCAGCGGAATGTCCCAAAAACCTCAATTGTTCCTAAGGAAAGCAAATATTCCGCCAGGTGACTACCAACAAAGCCAGTTATACCCGTAATGAGCGCTTTCAATTTACCTCCTTAAAATTACGGTTTACTGCCGTAACAAACCGACTTTCATTGTTATGCGGTTGGTTATTTTGCGCTCAAGCCTTTTCAATTTTCCCGGAGCGTAAGCAACGGGTGCAGACCCAAATCTTTTTCACCACACCGTTAAGTTTAGCTTTTACCCGTTGCAGATTCGGCTCCCAGCGCCGTTTTGTTACATTATGGGCATGACTAATATTTGAACCAACCACACCAACTTTACCACAAATTTCACAATGCTTTGCCAAATTAGACTCCTTGGTCCAATTTCTTTGGACCAGTTATAGACTATCGAAAATATTATCAAATGTCAACAGCTAAATTGGCTGATTTACTCCCACCAAATTTTTGAGTATGCAAATAACAGTTTTTATCTTACTCGGCCGCAATACCAAACCTTTATAGCTTCAATTTGGTTAATTGTGAATAAATATCATTTCCAGTTGGACAAGTAGAGTGTAGCCAATCCCCATTTTAAGGAAAGACCGGATTTCTTCCCGCAACCATTGAGAGATGTTGTTAGTATACTCATACACAATTTTTAGGGGGAAGTGTCTCTTAGGCAAAGTTCGATCCACTGGTTCAAACTGGTTAAGAGTTCAAAGTGGTTCAAAATTGTTCAAGGTGTTCGGTTTTTCTATTAGAGAGTGCGAGAGTTAGTTAATCTAAGAAATTTTGGATTAGGATCGAATTAGCCGAGAAGATTTAATTTATCCGGTGACAAATCTAAAACCAGAAGAAACTTGTGATTACTACAAAGAATAAATCAGAATTCTTGGTTCTTGACGATTCCAATAAAAAGGATATTATGTTTCTTTAATAATGTTGGACTTTGTTAAATATCTAAAGAGCGATTTGGTCTTTGATGCCCCCGAAGTCACTAATCGGCAGGAATTATTTCGCTGGGTTGCTAATGAACTCAAGCGAAAGGGAGTAATTATCAATGTCGAGAAAGTGATAGAGAAACTTGAAGAACGGGAATCAGCTGGTCCGACTTCGGTTGGGCATAGTATTGCGCTACCCCACCTCACGCTTACAGATTTAGACCAGATTTTGATAGCGGTGGTTCGACTGCGTGAGCCATTAGAATGGGCAGCATTGGACCACCAACCAGTTAAGGTTGCCTTTTTTATCTTAGCCCCGGAAGCGGAAAAGGCCGAATACATTAAAGTATTGGGTAGTCTGGCAACCCGTTTGCGTCGCAAGGGTATTGTGAAGAGTATTCTTGAACAAGTTTCACCGGCTGATGTGATTAATGCCATTTTATCCCCAACCAAAGAGAACCTTTTTTATCGCTATCGTCGTTATATCTACTACGGAACAGTAATCCTAATTAGCTTTTTTGTATTTAAATATTTCCTACCCAAGATTGTCCTGCCCACAAATGAATATTATGCCCAATTGGAATATTTAAAATTTAATTCCGAGCCCTGGTTGACCCGACAAGTATTAGCAATAACGGTATTTTTGGCTACGGTGATTGGGACATTACTTTTCTGGCGCCATCGGGTTGCCATTGCTGCTTTTGGTTTAGGCGTCTTGCTTTTATCCGGCACGATGGATATTGAGACAACGGTTCGGTTTATGTCTATCCCAACCATTCTCTTTATAATGGCAATGATGGGAATTATCTCTTGGCTCAGCGATTTGGGATTATTTCGCTTCTTAGTAGTGTGGGCATTGAAAAAAGTTAAGGGGTCGCCGACTTTAGCGCTCTTACTTTTGATGTTCTTTTCTTTGATTTTGGGCGCATTTACTGGTGAAGTAACAGCAATCCTTGTCACCATAGTCTTGGGCCTTGAGGTAACTAGACGAACTCGGGTATCACCTTTTGTCTTTATGGTCAGTTTAGTTTTTGCAACAAATGTCGGCAGTGCTTTAACCTTAGTTGGTAATCCAATCGGTGTCTATTTAGCCTTTGCCGGTAAGTTAACCTTCGAAGATTTTTTACGTTGGGCGACCCCAACCGCACTGATTGCGGCAATTTTCGTGGCTGGGCTTTGTTTATTTGGGTTTCGAAATGCATTACGACCGAAGCGGTCTTTATCCATTGCCAGGTTTGATGACTTGGATGAGTGGGCGGAAGTGATTGACCGTAAGAAGTTTAAAATTGGTTGGTTACTTTTTATCCTAGTCATCCTATTAATTGTCCTGCATAATCGGATTGAACTTTTATTAAATTTGGTTGAAGGGACGGTTTTAGTTGCAGCACCATTATGTGTCTTGGGGATAATCGTTTTCACCGAAAAGGAGCGGGGAAAATTTTTGATTGAACGAGGAGTTGATTGGTGGACACTCATCTTCTTTATGTTTCTTTTTGCTAAAGCGGCGTGTCTGGAATTTACTGGGGTGACCCCAAAGTTCGCCCACTTTATTTCTACTTTGGCGCAAAAATTCCCATTACCTAATGTGGGTGGCGGTGTTACTGGTTCGGCATTGGTGATGCTTTTATGGGGAAGTGGTATCACTTCAGGTTTTGTTGACAACTTACCGATAGTTGCCGCATTGGTGCCAATTGTCAAGGACCTATCGCGAATTGGAGTAATGCATTCGAGTATTTTATGGTGGGCATTGCTTTTTGGTGGCTGTTTGGGTGGAAATTTGACGATGATTGGCTCAACCGCTAATATCGTTGCAGTTAGCACTTACGAACGTGATACCGGTCGAACAATTCGTTTTCGGCAGTGGCTTTTGCCAGGCATTATTGTGACGATTACTTCGATGCTGATTGCCACACTAATTTTATTAATGCAAATTCCATTGGCACCGTAAGTGTTTAATCGAATTGTCTTTTTAATCACCTTAAAACCCGAAGGAAAGAATTTAGCTATTGAATTAGCAAAGAAACACCGCGCCCGACTAATTCTTTTGTCTTTGATTGACCCAAGACCGTTGCTGCAAATAATTCAAGATACCGGTCGGGAAGAATCATTGGTTAGGGAGGAATTGGAAAGTAAAGCCTGGAGCGACCTATTCAAACTCGAATCCGAGATAAAACAATTAGAGGAGATGGAAGTAGCCGTGACGGTAGAGGAAGGTTCCGTTTTAGAACTTCAGCCGTTCTTGAAATCGGTGAAGGCGGATTTGTTGATTCTACCAACCGAATGGCTGCGTTTTTACAATTATACGATAACCGAAAAATTTCTTGCCGACCTTCCCTGTCCAGTCCTCATCATTGGTAAACCCTAATCGTAATAAAGAAATGAAGTAAGAAAGATATTTCATATTGACAAACGGTAACAATGGAGGTATGCTTATAATACAATTGTCGGGCTCGTGGTGTAGCTTGGTTTAACACGTCGCCCTGTCACGGCGAAGATCGCCAGTTCAAATCTGGTCGAGCCCGCTTTAAGATGCGAATAATTATCGCCCTAATTATTAGTCTTATCCTGGCAGTAGCGATTTTTTTTATTGCCCAATCTAATCTCAAAAGCCCAAAGTCGGCACCAATCCAAGCTAAGTCTGAACTACTGAAATTCGGTATAGAGTTTATTAATGCCTTAGCCCAGAAAGATGGTGGGCGAATCTATCGGATGTTCAACTCGACTTTTCAAAAAGAAATTCCCCTTAGCCAGTTACAATCCGCGATTGACCGCTGGTATGAAGGGAAATCGTTTCGGGGTGTCAAATTCGGTCGGGTTAATATCTTCGGTCTGTCCGGTCACATAACCAGTTGGGTATTACTAAAGGGTTCAAAAGTCCCAAAATTTATTTATCAGTATTGGATAAAAACCAAGCAAGGTTGGCGTTTGATGTGGCTAACTGGCATTCTTAACCATCGCGACTTTGTCTACGGCGTCTCGGATACACTCGCTCAACAAGAGATTGTCGGACTTATGGTAGAAAAAGCGGTTTCCAACTTAGGGTTTGAAGATATTTTTTCCGGCGTTGACTTCACTTATAACATCGCAATATTACATCGTCCTGGGCAAAGTGATGTTAAAATTAATCTGCCACATAATCGAGTATTGTGGCTAACCGAAGAAGAGTTGCACTCTAAGTATAATCAACTGAAAATCAATACTTACCTTGAGTTTGGAATGGTTCGGGTGATGGATAATATTGCGCTTGGCGCATTAGACATCATACCAATTCCTCAAGCTCGGCCGCGACCCGAGATCAAGCGACGCCGCAGTATCTCAATGTTTTTCCAAAAAGAGAATGGGAGATGGCAGTTTGCTGGTTACGGCTCTAAATGGTAGGCAGAATAAGAACTCCGAACCAAAGGTCCAGCCAAAACCTTTCTAAAACCTAACGCTTCACCGTATTGGCGAAATTCCTCAAATTTTTGGGGTGAAATATAATCGGTAACGGGTAATTTGCTTGGGTGGGGCTTTAGATACTGACCAATCGTGACAATCTCTACTCCAACCGTTTTTAAATCAAATAGCGTCTCTTTCACTTCTTCATCGGTTTCCCCCAGTCCAACCATAAAACCCGATTTGGTCTTGATATTTGGATCTAAAAGCTTACTTAACTGCAAGACCCTTAAGGAAATTTGATAATTGGCTCGTTTGTCTCGAACCAAAGGGGTTAAGCGGGCAACTGTCTCAAGATTATGAGCCAAGACATCCGGTTCTGCTTGTAAGACCATTTCTAATGCTTGGGCCGAACCAGCGAAGTCCGGAATCAAAACTTCAACTTTAGTATTGGGATTTACTTTTTTTATCTGCTTGATTGTTTCCGCAAAAATAGATGCTCCGCCATCAGATAAGTCATCACGCGTTACCGAAGTGACCACAACATAATTTAATGCCAAATCCTTTACGGCATAGGCAATTCGCTTCGGTTCTTCTTTGTCAACAGTTCCTTTCGGATTTCCGGTCTTCACGGCACAAAATTTGCAATTTCGAGTACAAGTGTCGCCTAAAACCATAAAAGTTGCAGTCTTATTTGTCCAACACTCACCAATGTTGGGACAGCGAGCTTGCTCACATACTGTATGCAAATTATATTTCTTAACAATTGCCTTAATTTTATTATAATTCGGACCTTTGGGCAGAGTAATCTTGAGCCAATTTGGTTTGGGCAATTTTAGATTTAGAGTTTTATCTCAACACTACGAGGCCGACAATGCCAAACGCACTCGAAACAGCGGATACAATCGAGTTGATTGGGCGCTTGATGGACTTCAATCCCCATTGGACAGACCTTTTCGCATCTCCGGCAGACCTTACATTCTTGGCTCTTTAGTTTTAAATGGAGCAGACTAAACTTGTTGAACGGAGCATAAATAGCGCCGATTGGACATACCGCCCGACAAAATGGCCGCTTAATTGGAATTGATAAGAGTAAGGTTACTACTAAAATGCTAATTTTCGTGTAATAAAGCCAACCGACGAGTTGGCGCAATTGCTTATACGGGTCCCATAAGACTAAAGGTATCCCAGCCTCAAGAGTACCTTGGGGGCAAAGTTTGCAGAACCAGGGCTCTTGCGTATAATAGGCAAAAATCACAGCGACACCAATTAAGACCAAATACTTTATAGCAGTGATATTAAATTTTTCGATTCGCCATTTTATCAAATTGTCCAAGATAATACCGAGAATCACGAATCCCGCAACCGTAAGGATTCGCCCGATTAAACTAAAATTAGCCATAACCAAATGAGCAAAGAGATAGCCAACAACAAAAAAGGACATAGTAAGCACAGGGGCGAATTTGGGTAAATCAAACTTAAAGGATTTAATCTTATAAAGTAGGTCTTGGAGTAATCCGAACGGACAAACCCAGGCACAAGCCATTCGACCAACCAAAATGCCAATAATAACAAAAAAACCAAGGATGTAAAATGGTATGCGATGTGTCCCAATGATTTGCTGAAGTGAACCCATTGGGCAGGCGAAAACCGAAAGCGGACCGCCATAACAATTTAAGACCGGCTCAGGGATGCTTTTTAAGAATCCTTGATAGATAATCTTATTTTGGAGATAGGCTAAAATATAGGCATTAAGGACAATGGCACTAACAATTTGACCAATCCGATACGGTTTAATTCTCATAACCCTAAAACCAAGTTGTTGGTAATTGGTTATTAGTTGTTGGACTAACAACCAACAACCAAAAACTAAAAACCAAGTCATTGATTGGGTTTATACTAAACCCATACAGGATAGTCATATCTCAGCAGCGAAGCGATGAATAAGTTCTGGGTCAGCAAGTTTGATGCCGAATAACAATCCAACAAGTCCTAGTATTAGAATGATAGCAAAAACGATTCTTCGGCTCATAATGCTATTTGAAGGTTTAAAAGTCATAACTAAAACTTACTGATTAAACTGGCTTTGATACCGGTAAATGGCGCTTCATAACGGCAGACCCCACCCGAACAAGTATAACCACCCCGTTCGCTACCGATTCGAATGCGTAAGATATTATTCTGATTGATTGACCAGGCGATTTCAGCAACTGGCCAACTCTTTGCATAATCGTAGCGCTTTAAAGAATCCTCTGTACAAAATTGCCAGCCAAAGGTTAGAATTAAACCTTCGCCATAGCCATAAGTAAAAGTAAAACCAGGTTCGTAATAGCGTAACGGTTCGGTTGTATCTTCGGGCAATTCATAAACCCAAGCCAACTCGGATTCAAGTTCAAACAAATGATTGCCAATATTATAGGAAAAATCAAGATTGGGTTTTTCGGTATTTCGTTTTGCGGTTCCCAATTCGATTGCCTTTTGATGCATTGACTCAAAGCCGAATTGGATGATTAGCGGTAACTCAACTGGCTCATATTTTCCTTTGCCGATTATCTCTTGGACAGCACTGCTATTATTATGAGTCTTAATTTTAGCAAAACTGGCTTCTAAGAAAATTGGTGGCAGTGGACTGGCATTAGCACCGACCCCAAAACCAATCTCATCTACTCCACGATTGATTGCGACACCCGACCGAATCGGCGTGGGTGGGTCGTTATAATGATAAACCCCTTCGGGAAATCCAATTCCCGAATAATTCATAAATTCGGCGACCAAGCCAAAACCGCTAAAAGCACCCGAACCTGAGAGGTAATAACCATAATTGTCTCGGTCTGGTCCGCCGATACCGGGTTTTGTGCCAAATCTTTTTGCACCTTCGCCATATAAATCAATTGGTCCGATTGTCCCTTTAAGACTTGCCCCAAACAATTCATTAAAAGCCTTTGGGGTTGGGTCAGAAGAACGATTTATACGAAGGTAATTACCACCCAGTTTAATAAAGGTGATTGGTTGGGTCAGAATCGAAGCTCCATAAGTTTGGTCCGATGAGTCCTGGATATTCATAATCTTATAGGTATTCTCTTGAAAGAAGACATCCCTTAATTTAGCCCCCAAGAGAACTAAATCGGTATTAAAAGGCAAGTGCCCAATAAACCTAATTCCCTGAAGACTTTTATCATGTCGGAAATCTTCATCAAGATAGGTTCGTAAAACTAACCCCTGACCAAACGCTTCGTAGAAATTCCCCACTAATATCTCAAACTTTTCTGGTGCATAGGCTAAACTATAATCAAAATAGCGCAAAGGTTTTCGCTTTTCATCCCAAGGCTTTGATGGTTCAAACCAAAACATTCCAAGCTTTGCGGAAAAATTTTGGTATTCTAAAAGGACATTTAGCTTATCTTCTAAATTCACGCCGTAGTCCTTTTTGAACACCCAGAATTCGGAGCGGTTTGAACCAGTGATGTTTAATTCGCTTTGACCAAAGGCAGCGATAAAAAATAAGATTAAAGATAAAAATGAAAGACAAGCTCTCATCAAAAGATGAAAAGACGGAAGTTGGTAATGCAGAATATAGAATAAAACAACCACCGAATTCTCATGGGCTTAATTCTTATTCAAGATTCAACATTCAAAATTCCAGATTCTATTGATCGGATTTTTCTTGTTCCCTTGGTTTTTCTGGCGGCAGCCATTTCAGAAATTCTTCTTTAATCCGTTTCTCATCGCCGGGCTTAAAACCGATATGAGTGAAAACGATTTCACCCTTTTGGTTTATTAGATAGGCGGTCGGTTTAATTTTGATTTGGTATAAATCCTTCACCTTACCTTTGCCATCTAATAGCACATAGTATTGCCACTTTTTCGACTTCACAAATGTCTTCACCTTTGCTTCATCCGCTGGTTTATCAACCGAAAGGGCGATGATTTGCAGTCCGCGTTCCTTAAGTGAGTCATAAATTGGCATCAAGGCATCCAATTCTTTGATACAGTTCTTACAAGGCAAGTCCCAGAATTCTAAATAGACGGGTCCTTTTTTGAGTAATGAGTCCAGGGTAACAAATTTATTGTCGGTACTTAAAAGGGTGAAGTTGGGTGCTTTTTGATATTTGGTCGTATCGCTTTTGGCTTCCTGGGCAAAGTTCAAACTACCAAAAGCAAATAATCCGATACTAAGAAACAAGAAAAATTTAGCTAGCGTAAATCTTTTCATTTTCCCTCCTTAAAATTCCTTTTTCACTGCCTGTAAAACTTTTTTGGTCTGGATATCTTGCACAAATGAAGCAATCCCGATTTGAGCTAAATCCCAATTTTCGATTTGCGTGCTAAAGACAGTATCAAAACTATTAGGGAAATTCAAAAAAGTCAAATCTAATCCTAAGGTATCAGGTAAAAATTTTCTGACGACAAAAAAGGCGTGCAGAGTATCAAACGGCGGAAAACTGGAAAGGTAAGGAACAATTTTTTCATAAATTACCACAAACAGCCGAAGGTTTGCTGGGTCAGCTAAAGATTCAGTTGGGAGTACATTAACCCCAATGGTAATTTGAGTTGAATCGAGTTCAGTTTTTATTGTATCAAATTCCATTTTTAAACTTGTGGTTTGGGCACGGGCGCCTAAGATATAGTCTTGATAACGAACTCGGAAACTGTCAGGGTTTTGGATATAAACCGGACTACCGCCATCAAAAATACAGGATGGTTCGATTCCTGGGTTGTATAATCGCGCGCGTGCCTTACTAACTGGATTACTGAAGGTATCGTAATCTTGGGCGTGATAACTTAAGACCACCAAGGAATCGCCGTAAATCATTTGCAGGCTATCCAGAACGTGCTCCGCACGTTCACAATACCCTCAGTTAGTTGAAGAAAATAACTCAACCAAGACAATTCGATTTGCGGCTAATTGAATATAAGGCGCTTCCGAACATTGCAATAAGAAAAGCGTAGTAGTCAAAAGTAAAAAAGTATCGAGACGCTTTGACATAACTTTATATAATAATAATAAAAATCCAACCTGTCAAGCATTGACGAAGAACATTCTTATAAGCCAAAGAAGTTACAATGAATAAAATCACCACTGAGTTCTGCCCTACTTCGTTAACCAGTTTCTGACATCTGTGAACTATTTGAACAATTTTGAACTTTTAGTCAGTCCACGGTCAACGGCTCCCGAATAAAAATATCAAAATGACTTTCATTCTATTGAAACACTTTTAAACGCTTATTTTAATTTTTTAAGGTTTCATCTAAGTTATTGATTTTGCAAGCCAATCGAGCTATTGACATATCATCAGGGGCTAGCCCCTGGCTACCCCCTATGCTGTATCGGGGATGGTGGCGGGGGTAGGTTTTAGGTTAGTCTGGTTGGTAGCCAACCGAGTTAGTTCTGGTTATGGTTGGCGGGTAGGTTCAAAGATTGATTTGGAAACTGGCAGGGAATAAAATTCGTGGGTAGAGAGATAGAATAGCAGAAAGGTTGACTTATAGACAAGCAAGTAGCTTGGGTTAGGATGTGGCTAATAGCCAAGTTTGCAATAGGATTGGCATCACAGCTGCTTTGACGACCCTAACCAGCGCTAAAATCAACTCAGCTATTCACCTTTTTGCAATACTCATAGACCACAAGGGTTGCTTCGATGCTCTTCGAAGATTTTATCGGAAATAGGTTTTTGTTTAATTTAGATATTGAAGAACCGTACAAATTTAGCAGGTTTCAGTAGTTGACAAGCCAAATCGGTTTTTAGTTTTAAAGGTTATCCTGTCGCCAGAATCTTGACTGAGTTATTTAAATTTATTATACTCAGAAAAAGGAGTTGATATGGCATGTTTTTTAGTTCCGGCAACTACCGCAATCGTAACCACCACGGTGCGGAAAAGAGTTGCTGCTAAATATCATTTTGCTTGGCTAAACACAATGCTCTGGGGCGGCGTTATTGCCCTTGCGGTCGAACATATCGCTCACCGGGAAGTTGTCTTTTATCCACCTTTCTTAACCGCTATGCAAAATCCAGCCGATATCCCGATAATGTTGAAAGAGATGGCAACAATCGGTATCCCAATGACCGCAGCAATTGTTTTGGTCTGGGCAGTTATGGTCTTTATCGCAAATCGAAGAGAATTAGCTTTGCTATCAAAAACACATTGAAAAATGTGGTTCTTTCCAATTTTTATCGCTGCAATAATCGCAACTCTATTATGGTTTATTTTGAAGAAGCGGTATCGGTTAGGATTTTTGAGTCTGATGCTATGGGGAGCAACGATAATGATGTTGGTTGACCACTTGTTAGGTTACGAAGGTGGTGAATTCTTTGCCCGCGAAACCAACGGTATTATTAAAAATGGAACCCTCTTAGGACTTGTGATGCTAATCCCTATTCTCTTACTTTGGCTTGGTACCCTTTTCATCTCAAGATTCTTTAAGCCGCATAATAACCAGACGCGATTCGAGGACATTCGGTAAGGTAAATTTTATTTTGCCTTATTACGAGATAGTTTCGATTCGTTATGCCTAAAATTGGTTTGATTTCGGATACCCATGACAATCTAACAATGGTTAAAGCAGCAGTTGCAAGATTTAACGAAGTTGAGTTGTGCTTAGTTATCCATTGTGGTGATTATATCGCTCCTTTCACCTTAGAAAATTTTAAGGAGCTGAAAGTTAAACTATTAGGTGTCTTTGGCAATTGTGATGGTGAAAGAACCGGCTTGAGGCAAAAAGCCGAATCCCTCGGTTTTTCGCTTCACATTCCACCCTATAAATTTGAGCTTGCCGGCAAAAAAATCTTAATAAGCCATAACCCTATTACTCCACCATCCGATATTGACATCTTAATCTATGGCCATACCCATTTACCCGAGATAAAACCAGGAAACCCTTTGATAATTAACCCAGGTGAAGCTTCGGGTTGGTTAAGGGGCAAGGCAACGATTGCAATCTTAGATGTTGATAGTTTAAAAACCGAGATTATTGAACTTGGAAGATATCATTTTAATAACACCTGAAATATGTTGGTAATTGGTTATTAGTTGTTAGACTAAAAACCAACAACCAAAAACCAAATTGACAAACCTTATTAATAATCTTATAATAGAGTGTGCGGGCGATTAGCTCAGATTGGCAAGAGCGCCTCCCTTACAAGGAGGAGGTCACCTGTTCAACTCAGGTATCGCCCAAATTAACCTTTGTAAAACTCAAGACGAAAATTATTAGTACCTAAAATCTATGCCCGAACGACGTGGCCAAGCCCGGTCAGGACCAAAACCCAAGTTAGACGACCCCTACCTAACCACCAAGGCTTATCCCGAACCAACCATCTGCCCTGGCTGTGGGCTGGTCTACCACAATAAACGCTGGACAAAAGACGAATATCTGCTCAATAGTATAAAATCTATTGCTCAAAAACATAAGTGTCCATCTTGCCGTAAGATAGAAGACCACTTTCCAATGGGAATTGTTACAATTACACAAGAAGACGATTTCATTAAGCAACATCGGACTGAGATAATAAATTTAATCCGGAATGAAGAAAAACGAGAAATTTTGCGGAATCCGTTAGACCGAATTATGAGTCTAAAAAATAATGACGATACGATTGTGGTCGAGACGACTTCGGAGAATCTGGCAGTGGCGATTGGGAAAGCACTGAAACGTGCCTATCGCGGTGAATTGAAAATCAACTTTAGTCGTGAAAATAAACAAACAAGAATTAGTTGGAAGAGATAAAAAGCACAGGTGATACCGAAGCGAGAACTCAGTACCGACTAAAACGCATCCATTACTATGATTCACCTCGGTATCATATTTCTGTGCTTATCGGTAATTTGAGAAAGGAGGCAAGAATATGAAAGTAAGACCCTTACAAGACCGAATCTTAGTAGAACGAATCGAAGAGGAAGTCAAAAAGGGTAATATTATAATTCCGGATACGGCAAAAGAAAAACCCCAGCAAGGAAAGGTGATTGCGGTTGGACCTGGTCGAATTGATGATTCCGGTAAGCGAATTCCAATGGAAGTGAAAAAAGGTGATTTTATCCTTTTCGGCAAATATGCGGGCAACGAAATCAAGATCGACGACAAGGAGATGCTCATAATGCGGGAAGAAGATGTTTTAGCGATTATTGAAAAGAAGGAGGAGTAAGATGCCAGCGAAACAATTGAAGTTTAATGAAGAAGCCCGCCGGTCAATGCTTCGCGGGGTTGAAATACTTTCCAATGCGGTGAAAGCGACTTTAGGACCGAAAGGACACAATGTCGTAATTGATAAAAAGTGGGGAGCACCAACTATTACTAAGGACGGCGTCACCGTGGCGAAAGAAATTGAACTGGAAGATAAATTTGAGAATATGGGTGCTCAGATGGTTAAGGAAGTTGCTTCCAAAACCTCGGATGTGGCTGGTGACGGTACCACTACCGCAACGATTTTAGCCGAGGCAATTTATCGCGAGGGTCTGAAAGTTGTGACTGCAGGTGCTAACTCAATGGCGGTAAAACGCGGTATTGATAAAGCGGTTGAGACCGTAGTGGCGGAATTGAAAAAGATTGCGAAAAAGACCACCAGTCGCCAAGAAATCGCTCAAGTGGCAACGATTGCGGCTAATAACGATGCCACGATTGGTAACCTGATTGCGGATGCGATGGAAAAAGTTGGCAAAGAAGGGGTGATTACCGTTGAAGAAGCGAAATCAATGGAGACAACGCTTGAGGTTGTCGAAGGAATGCAATTTGACCGTGGTTACCTCTCGCCCTATTTCATCACCAATCCGGATAAAATGGAATGTGTATTAGAAGATTGTTATATCCTAATTTATGAGAAAAAAATCTCGGCGATGCGCGACCTTTTGCCGCTACTGGAAAAGATTGCTCAGAAGGGTAAACCGATTCTCATCATTGCTGAAGAAGTCGAAGGCGAAGCCTTAGCTACCTTAGTAGTCAATAAGATTCGCGGTACCCTGCAGTGCTGTGCGGTAAAGGCACCGGGTTACGGTGAACGACGTCGAGCAATGCTTGAGGATATTGCAATTCTTACTGGTGGTCGGCTCATTTCCGAAGATGTCGGGATCAAATTAGAAAATGTCCAGATTTCGGATTTGGGACAGGCAAAACGCGTCACAGTTGATAAAGAAAATACTACAATTGTTGAAGGTGCCGGTGCGAAAAAGGAAATCCAAGGTCGAATCGAGTCAATTCGGAAACAGATTGAAGAGACCAAGTCGGATTATGATAGAGAGAAATTGCAAGAACGGCTTGCCAAACTGGCTGGTGGCGTTGCGGTAATCAATGTCGGGGCTGCGACCGAAGTCGAAATGAAACAGAAAAAGGCTTTGGTTGAAGACGCACTCCATGCTACCCGCGCGGCAGTTGAGGAAGGAATTGTACCTGGTGGCGGGGTGGCTTTGGTGCGTTGTATTCCGGCGCTGGAAAAGATGAAACTGGAAGGCGATGAACAGATTGGTGTCAATATCGTGCGGCGAGCACTGGAAGAACCGATTCGGATGTTAGCCGAGAACGCCGGCGTGGATGGTTCAATTGTATTTGAGAAGGTGAAAAATGAAAAACCCAATGTTGGATTTAATGTCGAAACCCTAAAATACGAGGATATGTTCGAAGCTGGAATTATTGACCCGACGAAAGTAACCCGAGTTGCGCTTCAGAATGCGGCGAGCGTTGCAGCACTATTGGTGACTACCGAATGCGCTATTACCGAGATACCAGAAAAAGAAAAGACTCCACCCGTACCGCCCGGCGGTTATGGTGGTGAATATTAATTCTTTAACAACCGATTGCAAACTGACCGGGGGACGCGGTTGAGCGTCCCCCGACGCTAAGTACTTAATATGCCGACTTACGAATACCAGTGCATTAAGTGTAATCACCATTTTGAACTCTTTCAAAAGATAACTGATACCCCGGTTACAACCTGTCCGGTCTGCAAGGGCAAAGTGAAACGATTAATTTCTGGTGGCTCGGGATTAATTTTCAAAGGCAGCGGTTTTTATATCACCGATTATAAGAAAAATCCAGAAAATAAGGAACCGAAACCAAAAGCGACCGAGTCACCGAAGAAGAGTTAATTAAAAGTCAAAATTTAACTTCCCAATGCTTTGCCTTTACTTTAATTAATGATTGAGATCGACGGTTCTTATGGCGAAGGTGGTGGCCAGATTTTACGCACCGCCTTAGCGCTTTCGGCAATTTGCGCCAAACCGTTCCAAATCTATAATATTCGCAAAGGTAGAAAGAAACCAGGGCTTTTAGCCCAACATCTTACCGGGGTCAATGCGACACGCATTGTCACCGATGCGAAGGTATCTGGTGATAGGTTTGGCTCGTTAACTTTAACTTTTGAACCAAGAGTGATTAAAGGGGGCAGATATGAATTTGATGTTGCTGAAGAACGAGGAAGCGCCGGGGCAGTAACTTTGGTGGCTCAGACAATTTTACCAATTCTTTTTTTTGCTGATAAAGACAGCGGAATAATTCTCAAAGGCGGCACCCATGTGCCTTTCAGCCCACCCTTCGACTATTTAAAAGAAATTCTGCTACCCACCATTGCGAACTATGGATTTAATGCCCATGCCGATTTACTGGAATATGGTTTTTATCCAGTAGGAAAAGGCAAAATTTCGCTGACGATTAAAAAATTTACTAAACCGACCGGTGACTCTTTGGCAGATTATAATCTTTCCGAACCGGGTGAACTTAAAGAATTGAAGATAATCTCAAGAGTGGCGAATTTACCATTAACAATTGCGGAAAGACAAAAAAATCATTTAATTGAATTACTAAAACTTAATAAACAAAATCTCGAGCCGAAAGTTGAATGTGAAGTAGTTAAAGCAGTTTGCCCAGGAACCTATTTGTTTTTATCCGCTCGGTTGGAAAAAGTAAGGGCTGGTTTTTCCGCTTTAGGAGCGAAAGGTAAACCAGCCGAAAAAGTAGCCGATGAGGTATATGAGGAATTTAATAATTATCTTAAAGAAAAGGCAGCTCTTGACCCTCACTTGGCTGACCAATTATTAATTTTTTTGGCACTTTTAATGGTTAGAAGTGAAAAATCTAATGGCTCTACCGCGCGGTCAAGGCCTGTAAAATCAATTACGTTCACCACAACCAAAATTACCAATCATCTCCTTACTAACATTTGGGTTATAAACCAATTCCTACCGGAATTAAAAATTGAGGTTACGGGCAATTCAGTTACTGTGTCTAAACGCAACTCATAATCTCTTGAATCAAAAATTGCCCAAGCGAAAGGCTTGACAAAGTAAAATTTATTGATAAAATATATTTTGTGACACATCTCGTTATCGGTATGCGTCACAGGCGGGTTTTTAACAAAAGCCCGGTTCTGTTATTTTCAGATTAGAATAAATCGGGGAAATGTTAGACAAGCTCCTGGCTAAATTTATTGGAACCAAAGACGAACGCGAACTGAAGCGCCTTTGGCCAATCGTTGATGAGATAAATCGAATTTGGGAATCTTATAAAAATTTGGACCAAAGCGATTTTCCTAAAAAGACCGAAGACTTTATCAATCGCATCAAAGATGGCGAGTCGTTAGATGCAATTTTACCCGAAGCCTTTGCCTTAGTTAAAGAGACCTGCCGCCGGCTCTTAGGTAAAAAATGGCTGGTCTGCGATATTGAGACAACCTGGAATATGGTACCATTTGATGTGCAACTAATTGGTGCCATTGTCTTACACCAGGGTAAGATTGCGGAGATGAAGACCGGTGAAGGTAAAACCTTAGTCGCAACGATGCCGTTGTATCTAAATGCCTTGACCAAACGTGGGGTCCACTTAGTAACCGTTAATGATTATTTGGCGCGGCGGGACCGGGAGTGGATGGGACCAATTTATGAATTCTTAGGACTTTCGGTAGGTTGTATTCAACAAGGGATGAGTTCAGAAGAACGCAAACCCCATTATAACGCCGATATTACCTATGGTACAAATAATGAATTTGGTTTCGACTATCTGCGGGATAATATGGTTTTACGTTTTGAAGATAAGGTGCAACGGGGACATTATTATGCAATTGTTGACGAGGTTGATTCAATTTTGATTGACGAAGCCAGAACCCCACTCATTATCTCCGGTCCGGTCGAGGCTTCGACCAAAAGTTTTGATGGACTGGCACCTTTAGTTAAAAGGGTTTATCAATCTCAAACGGTATTGGTCAATCGAATTGTTGAAGAAGCTGAAGCCTTGCTTAAGGCAAATCAGGAATATGAGGCGGGTATCAAGTTGCTGCAAGCCCGGCGGGGTATGCCGAAAAACAAACGACTACTTAAAATTGAACAAGAAGAAGGAGTTAAGAAATTAATCGAGCGGGTAGAATTGGATTTTATTCGGGACAAACGATTCCATGAGATTGACGATGAACTCTATTTTGTGATTGATGAAAAAAATCATACGATTGACTTAACCGAGAAAGGTCGGCAGGCGATTGCCCCCAATGATTCAAGCGCTTTTGTCTTACCGGATTTATCAACGGAATTGGCAAAGATTGACCAGGACCCAAAACTTACACCTAAAGAGAAAGTTTATGAAAAAGAACGCGCCTATGAACAATATGCCCGCCAAAGCGAGAAGTTACACAACTTTCAAGCCCTGCTCAAAGCCTATACCTTATTCGAAAAAGATGTTGACTATATCGTTTCCGATGGTAAAGTTATCATCGTGGATGAATTCACCGGTCGGTTGATGCCGGGCCGGCGTTTTTCCGACGGTCTTCATCAGGCGTTAGAAGCAAAAGAAGGAGTTAGAGTCCAAGAAGAGACACAAACCTTAGCGACAATCACCTTACAAAATTATTTTCGTCTCTACGAAAAATTGGCTGGAATGACTGGGACTGCGGCTACCGAAGCAACTGAGTTTTGGCAAATTTATAAACTCGATGTTGTCTCGATTCCAACTAATGAGCCGGTTCGGCGGATTGATTATCCAGATGTCGTTTATAAGACCCGGCGCGAGAAATATAATGCAATTCTCGATGAGATTGAAAAATGGCATAAGCTTAACCGACCAATCTTGGTTGGTACGACTTCGGTGGAAGTCTCCGAGACCCTTTCGCGGATGCTCCGACGCCGCGGGATTAACCATCAAGTATTAAATGCCAAATATCACCAAAAGGAAGCCGAAATTGTTGCCTTAGCTGGTCAACCGGGGGCAGTTACCATTGCCACCAATATGGCAGGTCGTGGCACTGATATCAAATTGGGCAAAGGAGTGGTAAAAGGCGAAGGTTGTTATCTTAATATTCCCAGCGGTGGTTCTTGTGAGTATTGGGAAGCTGAACCTGGCCGGTGTTTGCGCGAAGTCCCTTGCGGGTTGTATATAATTGGCACCGAGCGCCACGAAGCAAGAAGAATTGACAATCAGCTAAGGGGCCGTTCGGGCCGGCAGGGTGACCCAGGCTCATCTCGTTTCTTTCTCTCCTTAGAGGACGATTTAATGCGACTGTTTGGTTCTGATAAAGTGGTGGCAATTATGGACCGTTTCGGAGCAAAAGAGATGGAACCAATTGAGCATCCTTTGGTCTCAAGGGCGATTGAAAATGCCCAAAAACGAGTTGAAGCCCGCAACTTTGAGATTCGCAAACACCTCTTAGAATATGATGATGTGATGAATAAACAGCGGGAAGTGGTTTACAGCCTACGTGACCGGATACTATTAGGTGATAAGTTAGAACAAGAATATGAAAAATCAGCCACCGCAGTAATTGAGGATCTGTTAGCAAAATATACGAATTCAAAATTTTCTGAAGAATGGCAGTGGGATTCTTTGCGTGGGGAATTTGGTCTAATCTTTCTTACCGATTTTACCGTTGACGAGACCACAAAGAAAACATTCAAGCGGGAAACACTCTTCACTGAGCTACTGAAGATTGCGCAACAACGGTTTTTCGACCGAAAACAAGAATTGGGCGAAGAGTTATTTCAAGATTTGTTAAAATATGTTTTTTTAAGAACCTTAGATACTAAATGGCGTGACCATCTCTACGCTTTAGATATCTTGCGCGAGGGAATTGGACTAAGGGCTTATGGTCAGCAAGACCCTTTGATTGAATACAAGCAGGAGTCATTCCGGATGTTTGACGAGTTAATGTTAGATTTTCATAAAGAAGCTTTAACTTTATTATTTCGTGCCCAGGTGCAAGTTTCGGAAAGAAAACCCCAACCAATTCGGGCTTACAAACCAACGATTTCAGCCCAAGCCGTCCCAAGTGGGACGGAGTCGCCCGATTCGGGCAAACGACTATCAACCCAGCCGACAACCCAAAGGGTAGCGGTTCGGGTTGGTCGAAATGAGCCTTGTCCGTGCGGCTCAGGTAAAAAATATAAAAAATGCTGCGGACGCAACCAATGACCGAGTCGGTCTTATTAGAGCCGATTCGGCGGACTATCATTGGTCTTAACAACAAAAAGGAGGAACAATGAGACCAGTAATATGGACGATTCTGGCAATCTTAGTCGTGGCGGCAATCATATTTGTCGTCATCGCGCGCAAGGGAGCCGGACCGACCACAATTCGTCGCCAGATGACCGCGGAAGACTATGCCAAATTTGCCGACAAAATGGATAAAAGTATCGCCCGCTACGAAGAACGGCTGGCTAAATTAACCGAGAAGGGGATCTCGCCCCAAGACCAGCCTAAAGTAGACCAATTTAATGCTAAAATGGGTGAACTGAAAAGCGCGGTAGCCGATTTACGAGCCAGTCCAGCCCAAGAGAAATATGAAAAAATTCAAGACATCTACAAAGAGGTTAAGAAAATCTATCGAGACCTAACCGGTCATGAAGAAAAAGAAGAGGGTGAGGAATAGAGCAGGAACCTAATCAAGAATAAATTTCAATTCGGGGAGAAAAAGACTTTTGAACACACGACTAAAAAGCCAACCGGAGATGCGAAAACGTTTGCGTTCCTGCCAAACGGTCGGTTCACCTTTAATTCCCACCATAGCTGCAGTAATACGGATTGCATCTTCTAACGAACCCAAAGTGTCAACAAGTCCCAATGATTTTGCCTGCGTGCCCGAAAAAATCCGACCATCGGCAATGGAGCGGACTTTTGATTCTGGAATCTTACGGTTTTCGACCACGACCGAGATGAACTGCTCATAAACTGAAGTCACCACGTCTTTTAACAAGGCTCTCTCTTTCGGTGACATCTCCCGAAAGGGAGAGCCGATATCTTTATGCTCCTGAGATTTAATTACTTCAAACTTCATTCCGATTTTTCGTAACAACTCCTCAAGGATGGGAAATTGCATAATTACCCCAATCGAGCCGGTAATTGTCCCTGGATTAGCCACAATCAAATCGGCGGGGGTTGCGATATAATAGCCACCCGAGGCGGCAAGGGGTCCCATTGAGACAACCACCTTTTTCCCTTTGGTCTTGGCACGCTTCAACTCAGTATAAATTTCCTGGCAGGCGCTAACGCTACCGCCTGGGCTATCAATGCGTAAGACAATTGCTGCAACTGCGGGATTTTTATAATATCTTTTAATTTGACGGATTATTGGTCGGGAATCGGCAATTATCCCTTCGACTTCGATTAGGCCAATTGTCTTACCCAAGGGTGCGAATTGCCGGGAAGGGTTAGTCAAAACCGTAAGGAAAATTGACCCAATGACCAAATAGCCAATAATCCCAAGAATAATTATTAAGATAAGGGTAGATTTGCGCACAAAAGAGAATGGGCCTGAGTGGAATCGAACCACTCACCTTCCCGTTATCAGCGGGATGCTCTAACCAACTGAGCTACAGGCCCAACAATTAAATATAAAGAAGATTTTTTTAGTGTCAAGGACTTCTTGGCTTCTAAATTCCATTAAAATTTCATTTGACCTTGAACGGAGGACGGCATTTTCCGATGGAAATATTCATAAGCCAGTGGTGTTGCTTCACGGCCCCGCGGTGTTCGCTTAATGAACCCTTCCCGAATTAGATAGTGTTCGTAGATTTCTTCGATTGTCTCAGGATTCTCACCAACCGCTACCGCTAAGCTATTGATACCAACCGGTCCGCCATTGAACTTATCAATAATCACTAAGATAATCCGGCGGTCCATTTCATCTAATCCATTTTCATCAATATCTAACTGATTTAGGGCATATTGGGCAATATCTTGGTCAATAACTTTTTTGCCTTTCACCTGAGCAAAATCTCGAACGCGGCGCAATAACCGATTGGCAATTCGCGGGGTACCGCGGGCACGCCGAGCAATCTCAGTGGCGCCGCCATCATCAATTTCAATTGCTAAAATCCGGGCTGAGCGTTTAACAATCTTTAAGAGGTCCGAAACTGGATAAAAATCGAGACGCAGGGTAATGCCAAAGCGCGAACGCAAGGGCGCGGTTAAAAGACCCGAACGGGTCGTAGCGCCAACCAAAGTAAAATTCTTTAACGGAATTTTTGCGGCACGGGCACCCGGTCCTTTATCAAGAATTAATTCAATACAAAATTCTTCCAAGGCCGGATAAAGAAATTCCTCGACTACTTTATTAGTCCGATGAATCTCGTCAATGAAAAAGATGTCTTTACATTCCAGACTGGTTAGAATTCCAGCCAAATCGGCCGGACGCTCTAAGATTGGACCAGCCGTAACTTTAATTGCTGAATTCATCTCATTAGCAATGATATGGGCTAAAGTGGTCTTACCTAAGCCGGGTGGCCCAAAAAGTAGGACATGTTCTAATGCCTCGTTACGTTGTTTGGCGGCTTCGATAAAAACCTTGAGGTTTTCTTTCAACCGTTCATGACCAATAAATTCCGCCAGCATTTTCGGTCTCAGAGTTACATCAAAAATCTCCTCGCCTTGTAATCGTTGTGGGGTGGTCAGCCTTTCTTTATTCGACATTGCTTAACGCTTTCCGTAATATTTCGGTTAGGGTCAAATTGGTAATGTTGGGAATCTTTTGCAATCGTGCTTTTGCCTCTTTCTGCGTAATTCCTAAGGCGGCAAGGGCTTTTATTGCGTCAGTAATCAGGTCAGGTTCCATTGCGCTTTTTTCGACCCGGTCTTTTAATTTAAAGACAATCATCGCGGCTTTTTTGGGACCAATTCCAGGGATTGTGCGCAAAATTTCCACTTTCCCTTCCGCGATGAGTTTTTTTGCCTCGTCGGCTTCAAACCGGGATAATAAGTTTAATGCTGCCCTTGGTCCAATTCCGGGCACCTCGGTAAGATTATTGAATAGGGTTCGCTCTTCTTTAGAGACAAACCCATAAAGTGCAAAACCATCTCGGTTGAAAACAGTCTCAATATAAAGGCTGGTCATATCACCTTTCTCACCAATCTTATGCGAGGTTGATAAAGGAATGTGAACCTTAAGCCCTAAACCTTGACAATCAATGATTGCCGCCATTGGTTCCTTTTCGATAATCTTACCGCGTAATAGTGCTATCATTAGCGCAACCGAATTTTCTTGGAATTAAGCCTTAAATTTTTCTCCAAGCAATAAGCGACTGCCAGTGCATCTGCGGCGTCTTCGGGGACTTTTTCTTTAATTCCCAGAAGGGCTTTTACCATAAATTGCATCTGTTGCTTGGACGCCCGGCCATTACCGGTGAGCATCAATTTCACTCGGGCTGGGGTAATTTCTTCGATTGGGATTGAATATCGGGCGAGTAAATAAAATATCGCACCGCGCAGATGGGCAGAAAGCAAGACACTACGGGCACCACCCATCACTTTAAAAAATAAAGTCTCAATCGCACAGACTTGCGGTTTCTCTTTCCGAATAATTCGTTCCAATTCCGAAACGAGTGCCGAAATCCGTTGGGCTAATGGCTGATGGGAATGGGTTTTGATTACACCATACTTGCCATATTGACCATTCGCCAAAAAGCCGTATCCGGTCGCGGAAAGTCCTGGGTCAATACCTAATATCTTCAAATTTAATTCAAACCTTGGCTGAGATTTTTTCCATCAAATCGTCAGCAATATCAAAATTGGCATAAATTTGCGACACCTCGTCTAATTCTTCTAAGGCTTCGTAGAGTCTCAACACCTTTTCAGCGTTTTTCTCATCCAAGGGGATTGTGGTTTGGGGGATGCGCGTCAATTCGGCATTCTGCCATTCGATATTTTCTTCCTTAAGGCGTCTTTTCACCGCTTCATAGTTTTCGACTGGGGTAACAATCTGAAAGGTATCGCCTTCGCTTTTCACATCATCGGCTCCGGCCTCCAGCGCTAAGGTTAAAATTTTATCTTCATCGGTTTTATCTTTAGCGATGGTAATAATCCCTTTGGGATGGAATTGCCAAGCGACACAACCAGTAGAACCTAAATTGCCGCCATATTTTTCAAAGAGATGGCGGACATCAGCGGTGGTTCGATTCTTATTATCGGTCAAAGCCCGAACAATCATTGCCACGCCACCCGGACCATAGCCTTCATATTCAACTTCTTCGTAAGTTACCCCTGGTAATTCACCGGTCCCTTTTTTAATCGCCCGTTCGATATTTTCCATTGGCATATTAACGGCGCGTGCCGATTCGATCGCAGTTCGCAATCTTGGATTAGCTTCGGGGTCACCGCCGCCTAATCGAGCTGCCGTGGTAATTTCCCTAATTAGTTTAGAAAAAATCTTGCCCTTCTGGACATCGGCTTTGGCTTTCTTATGTTTAATTTGTGCCCATTTTGAGTGTCCTGACATTTAAATCCTCCTTAAATTTCGAACCAGTTATTTGAAATAATGCTATGCTTTATTAACTGAGTAACCACAATTAATGATAACCAGTTGGCTTCGCGCGTACCCACATTCCCGGGATTTCTCATTGTTACTTTACTCCAACTTTTCTTATTTTAGTTAAAATTTCTTATTCTTATTGTAATAGCTTATAATTATTTGTCAAGCTTCAGAATACAAACTTTTCCAGACAAGATATTCGGGCTTATTAGACAATAAAAATATAAAGAACTTGGTGTTATTTATAATCCGATATTTATTTATAATCCGATATTTTTCTAAAACACCTTTTCCATTACTTTACCTATATTTAATCTCACCGCTCAATACCTAATTGCTAATTTTCTTAATCTTAAAGAGCAGATGAATTTGTAAATCGGTTTCTGATATTTTTCGGTTGCCATTTTCATAAAGCATCCCATTCGATTTTTCTTTTGGTTGGCGGTGTCGGTAATTGTGCCATCATCTTTTGTATCTTTGCTTAAAATTAAAAATTCAATCCAAGAGACACTGCAAATTCAAAGAAAGTCAAGAACTGCTCGTAACTTGGATTCTGGATGAGTCCGTTTTCTAAACAGGCAATAAAACTTTGACTCTAAATTGTTCGGCTACTTGCCCTTAAATCAATTTGGCTTCCGCTCTTAACGTTTTAAGTTTTTTCGCCATTGCTTCAGTAACAATCAACATCGCAAAAGGTTAGTTAAAACTAACACAAAAATCAAGTCAAAATTTCTTTTAACTATTTGATATTTTAGATGTTATAGGTCAAGTAACAAATTGTCTGCAATTTCATACTCCAATAGTTGATTTTTCGGTATCGGAAATACCGTTTTTTCGATCCCATTCTTCTAATTCTTTC
>JBDRUX010000006.1:0-46243 GCA_039801565.1 Caldifarciminota bacterium | reverse complement strand
TGACCGATAACATATTCATCTAAAAAATTCTTGATTTCAAATGGTGGCGGTAAGGTTTTTACCGAGAAGGTGTACTTGTATTTCTCTTCTTCTTTTAAAAGGCTATTACAAATCCGAATACAGTCTTCGCAAATATGGGCGTTTTGGCCGGAAATGAGCCGTCGGATTTTACCGGGCCGCCGACCACAGAATGAACAGCGTGGTCCGTTATTTTCGTTTTTCGATGACTTCATCAATAATCCCGTATTCTTTGGCTTCGGTGGCGGACATAAAAAAGTTGCGGTCCGAATCCTTAGCAATCTTCTCCACCGGTTGACCAGTATGTTTTGCCATTATCGAAATCAATTGTTCTTTCAATTTCACAATCTCCCGGGCATGAATCTCAATATCAGTGGCTTGACCTGACAAACCGTGGACTTCGGGCTGGTGAATCATAATTCGGGAATGGGGCAAAGTAAATCGCTTTCCTTTTTCACCGGCTGCCAAAAGGAGTGCGGCAATACTTGCTGCCATACCCATACAGATTGTGCTAACCTTGGGTTTGATGTACTGCATTGTATCATAAATTGCTAAGCCAGATGAAACAATGCCACCCGGTGAATTAATGTAAAGTGAAATGTCTTTATCATGGTCTTCGGCTTCTAAGAATAACAATTGGGCGATGACCAAATTGGCAACATTGTCATCAATCGGCATTCCGACAAAGATAATTCTTTCCTTTAACAAACGGGAATAGATGTCATAGGCACGTTCACCCCGTCCGGTTTGCTCAATAACTATCGGCACATACATTTGTCCTCCCAATCTCGTTAATTGCTGTCTCATATTTTTTCACCTTTCTACACTTAATTTTCAACTACAGCATTTTTTAAAAGCCAGTCCATTGTCTTCTCTTTGATTATCTCAAATGAGAAGACTGCGTTGTTACGCAGGTGGTCAAGCTTTGCTGGTTCGGTCTTAAGTTGTCTTGCATACTCTTCAATCTTCGCTTCAATCTCTTCCGGTGTTGGCTCGATATTTTCTTTTTGCGCAATTCGAGCGATAATGATATTAAATTTGGCACGATTTTTGGCAATTGGTAGTAATTTTTTCAGCGTCTCGTCAGAATCGGTTAAATTGTAATCTTTCAGCATCTGGTTATAAACATCATTAACCAAAGAGGCGGGTGGTTCAAAATTATGTTCCCGGATTAAATAATTATAAATTTGATTGAATAAATCTGATTCAATTAACTTGGCACGGTCGGCGAGAATTTCTTCATTCAAGGCTTGGCGTAAATCTTCTAAACTCTTAAATCCTAAGTCTTGAGCAAAATTATCATCAACCTCGGGTAAGATCTTCTTTTTCACATCCCGAATGGTAAATTTATAAATCCGAGTCTTACCCGCGATTGACTTATCCGGATAATCTTGTGGGAAGTCGACCGTTATCGTCCTTGTTTCGCCGGCTTTGACTCCTACCAGACCTTGATTAATCTCTTCTAAATTCATCGCATCACCAATTTGGATTAAGACATTTTGTGCCAGTTTGCCAATTAACTTATCATCTTCATAAATCCCATAATCACAGAGTAGAAAGTCACTATTTTCTGCTGGTCGGGGCAAGGAGACAAAAGTCGCACAACGGTCTAATAACTGATTAAAACGTCGCTCAAACTCTTGATCAAATCCAGTTGGCTCTTGCTTTTTCAGTCTTATTCCTTTGTACTCTTTGAGCTCGTAGTCCGGAATCACTTCAAAAGAGATTCTAAGGGTTAATTTTTTATCTTCGGATAAGTTATAGTCGGTGATTTTAGCGGTTGTAAACGGTTTTAGGTGTTGGGTTGCGATTGCTTCCTTATAAATTTCTTCAAATAATTGTTGTAAAGCCTCGGTTTCTAATTGTTGGCCGTATCTTTTTTCCAAGACTGCTATCGGGACCTTTCCCTTACGGAATCCAGGGACTTTAATGGTTTGGGCATAGATTTTAGTAATTTCGGCTATCTTCTGTTTAACTCGTTCTGGCTCAACCAGAATTTCAAGTTCGCGTAGCCATTGTTCAGGTTCTAATACTTTTATTTCCATCTCTTTAGTTTATTAATGCGAGGAGGGGGAGTTGAACCCCCACCCTGAAAAGGATTGGATCCTAAATCCAACGCGTCTGCCAGATTCCGCCATCCTCGCATCTACTAAAGTATAAACGATGAATGAAAAAAGTCAAGATTAGTCAGTCTGCTAAAATATAAAAAGCTATTGACCTTACCCCAAAAAATTTTTATGCTAAATCCTCATGGAAAACCACCAAAGCCAAGCTATAACTTTAAGAAACTCGTAGTTAGGAGGTAGAATGATTGCTAATGATATAAGATTCAAAGTTTTTGGCAAATCGGGCTGTGCCATCTGCCATCGGGTAAAAGAAAAAATGGAATATTTCCGCAACCGTTGGTTAAAAGAAGCCAACATTGATTATTTTGATATGGACACAGTAGATGGGTTAACCGAAGGTGCCTTCCATAATATTTTTGATATTCCAGCCGTCGTTTTAGAAAAAAACGGTAAGATGTTGGGACGATGGGTTAAGACGGCACCGACCTTTGAAGAGTTGCGGTCAATCTTTGACCTTAAAGCCGAATCCAATCCTTTTGAGGAAACTAACCCGATTAAAACGGAAAAATAAAGCAAATTGCTAAACACCTAAAATTAATTTCCTTATGATTAGATTGGCTTGATGCGAATCTTAGGTTTTATCGAGTCGTCTTTGATTGATTGGGACGGTAAATTGGTTTCGGTCATCTTTTTGGGTGGCTGCAATTTTCGTTGCCCGTTCTGTCAAAACTATCCTTTGGCGAATGACTTGAAACGATTAAAAGCATTGGAATGGGAAGATATTGCGAGCAAACTAAAAGCAAAAAAGCAATGGCTTGATGGCGTAGTTATCACTGGCGGTGAACCTTGTATGCATCCCGAAATCTTTGGTCTATGTCAGAAGATTAAAAGATTAGGATTTAAGATTAAGCTCGACACTAATGGCTATTACCCTTATATCCTTTGGGAGTTAATTGCAAGGCAATTGGTAGACTATGTAGCGATGGATATTAAAACTGTACCGGACCAGCGCTATGAAAAAGCTTGTGGTCGAAAGCTCGAGTTGGGTTTAATTCAGCGGTCAATCCGGTTACTCTTTGAAGAAAAAGTTGATTATGAATTTCGGACAACTTTGGTGCCGGGCCTGATTGGTGCCGAAGAAATTGAACAAATTGCCCAAGCCATCCCGAATGCTCGACTTTATGCCTTACAACAGTTTGTGCCAGAGAATTGCCGAAATGCTAAATATCGAAAGGTAAAGCCCTATCCCAAGGCAGTAGCGGAGAAATTTGTCGCCTTAGCAAAGCCATTTGTTCAGACGGTCTACCTAAGAGGTAAGTTCCAATAATTCATCTTTAACCAGAAATTTCTTATTAAAGACTTGGGGTAGATTGAATATTATTCGCTCTTTAACTTCATTTAAATTAATCTGCTTTTTTAAAACCCTCTCGAGTGAAGTCATTTTTATATTCGATAAGCCGCAGGGACGAATTAAATCAAAATTGCTCAAATCGGTTGCAACATTGAGGGCAAAGCCGTGAAAACTTACCCAACTTTTAACCGCTAATCCAATGGAAGCGATTTTTTCGCCTCCAACCCAAACTCCAACCATTTTTGGCAAGACCTTTGCTTCAATACCAAAATTATTCAAAGTCAAGATTATTAACAATTCTAATCGTTCGATCATTGCCCTAATTCCGGCTAACGTATCCTTAATATAAAATATTGGATACCCAACAATCTGTCCTGGCCCATGAAAGGTGATATCGCCACCCCGTTCAATACGATAAATTTTTATACCCCTTGCGGTCAGAAATTCTGGTGCCACTAATAAGTTATCTGTCCTACCTGATTTACCTAAGGTGAAGACCGCGGGATGTTCGACTAAAATCAATGTGTCGGGTATCTTAGCTTCAACTCGCAACTGATGCAGTCTTTTTTGAATCCTAAGGGATTTTTCATATTCACAGAATCCCAAGTCTAAAATCCAACCAGCCTTTAACATCGAAATTTCTGAGGATAAGATTACCGATTGATTTTTTATTTTAGCAAGTTGGCAAAATTACCAGACATAGCAAATGACTTCACCGCCGATATGTTCAGCCCGTGCTTCCCGGTCGGTGAGGACTCCTTTGTTAGTGGAAAGAATCGCAATTCCTAAACCGCCGATAACCTTAGGAATTTCGTCCCATTTCGCATAAATCCGCCGGCTCGGTTTTGAGATTCGTTTTAATCCATAAATAACCGGTTTGCCATCTTCGGTATATTTCAGTTGAATCACAATTTTTTTCTTATCGCCCGGTTCGCTAATCTCCTGAAAATTACTAATATAGCCTTCTTGCATAAGAATTCGGGCGATTTCAAACTTTAATTTTGAGTAAGGGATAGTTACTTGTTTCTGGCGGGCGTGGATGGCGTTACGGATCCGAGTCAACATATCACTAATTGGGTCCATTCTATCTCCTTTTACCAGGTGGCTTTTCTAACACCAGGCAGTTCGCCAGCCAACGCCAATTCGCGGAAGCAAAGCCGACATAAACCGAACCGCCGATAGAACGCTCGGGGACGAAAACAACGCTGACAGCGGTTATGCTTACGCACCTTAAACTTTGGCGGTCGCTGCGATTTCACAATCAAACATAGTCTTGCCATAATCAACGCTCCTTTCGAAACGGCATTCCCAACTCCTCTAATAATGCTTTTGCTTCATCATCTCGTTTTGCGGTAGTGACAATAGTGATATCCATTCCAAATACTTTTTTAATTTTTGCTGCTTCGATTTCAGGAAAAATGATTTGCTCCGAGATACCGAGACTACAATTACCTCGACCATCAAAAATGTTGGTTGGAAACCCTCGAAAATCCCGAATGCGTGGTGCCGCGAAATTGAAAAATCGGTCCAAAAATTCATACATCCGGTCGCCACGCAATGTCACTTTGACCCCAATTGGCATCCCAGCACGTAATTTGAATGCCGCTATTGCCCGTTTTGCTCGGGTTATCACCGGTCGCTGTCCAGTAATCAGAGCAATATCTTCAGCAATAGTTTCTAAAATTTTTGGGTCAGCCACCGCTTCGCCAGCCGCAACATTAATCACTACTTTTTCTAATTTCGGTACTTGATAAATATTTTTGTAGCCAAATCGTTTCATCAATCGGTCAACAATTCTTTTGCGATATTCAGTTTTGAGTCGGGCGGTCATCAGTCTATCATCTCCTCACAGAGCCGGCAGATTCGAATTCGCCTGCCTTCTTTTTTTTCTCGGCGCACCTTGGTCTTTTTACCACATTTTGGGCAGATCAATACCACATTTGAAATATGAATTGGATTGGGCAAATCAATAATCCCGCCCGGTTTATCAGCACTGCGGGTTTTTTGATGCTTTTTGGCAAGATTGATACCATCAATTATTAATCTCATACCTGATTTTTCACTCGGCACAATCCGAAGCACCTTACCCCTTTTACCCCTTTCTTCGCCTGTGATTACTTCAACCACATCATTCTTTTTAATATGCATTGTTTAGACCACCTCAGCTGCTAACGAAACAATTTTGGTATATTGTTTTTCGCGCAATTCGCGAGCTACCGGTCCAAAGACCCGAGTGCCACGCGGTTCACCTTTGTCATCAATCAGCACACAAGCGTTATCGTCAAAGCGGATATAAGACCCGTCGGATCGCCTTTGTTCTTTCCGAGTTCGTACCACAACGGCGCGTGCCTTGTCACCCGGTTTAATTGGTGCATTGGGCAAGGCATCTTTCACGGTCACGATTACAACATCGCCCAGACGTCCAAATCGTCTTTTTGACCCGCCCATAACCTTAATCACCATTACTTCCCGGGCACCGGTATTATCAGCAACCACTAAGCGACTGAAGTCTTGAATCATAATTTCTTAACCACCCGCCATCGTTTCAGTTTCGATAAAGGTCGCGTTTCCATTAATAGCACCTTGTCACCAACTTTGCACTCGCCTTTTTCGTCATGGGCATAAACTTTTTTATGTCGGCGCCGATACTTTTTCAACTTCGGATGAAATTGCAGGCTTTCAACCAAGACTACCACCGTTTTTTGCATTCGATTACTTTTTACCACGCCAATTAAAGTTTTCCGTCTTTTTCGCATCTTCTCCTTTACTATTTTTTGGATTTCTTTAATTCAATTTCACGGAGGATGGTTAAAACTCTTGCAATATCACGACGAATCGTCCGCAGTCGCAATGGATTAGGCAATTCTTCAGTGCTGCGGCGCAGACGCAGTTTAAAATATTCATCCCGTAATGAAGCCAGGGTACGCCGTATCTCTTCTTCGGTCATATTGCGAATCTCAGAAGCCTTCATAAGCCACCTCGGTCCGTTTAATCACTCGGGTCTTGAGAGGCAGTTTGCTTGCAGCTAACCGCAGGGCAGTCTTTGACTCTTCTTCACCGATACCCTCGACTTCAAAAAGAATCCGACCCGGTTTTACCACACTCACCCAAAATTCTGGTGCACCTTTTCCCTTTCCCATACGGGTTTCGGCTGGTTTTTTCGTAACCGGTTTGTCAGGAAAAATTCTAATCCAGAGTTTACCCGCTTTTTTCATAAATTTAGTAATCGCTACCCGCGCTGCCTCAATTTGGCGTCCCGTTATCCAAGCCGGTTCAAGAGCTTGGAGACCAAACTCACCGAAATCTAATTTGTTAGCTCCGGTTGCCTTACCCTTGCGTCGGCCACGTTGCTGTTTTCGGTATTTAACTCTTTTTGGCATTAACATTGGTCACTCCTAAGTAGTTGCGACTTCGCCTTTATTTATCCACACCTTAACTCCACAAGTTCCATAAATCGTCTTCGCTACATCAACCGCATAATCAATATCAGCTCTAAGAGTTTGTAAAGGAACTTTACCTTCTTGGTAGCGCTCGGACCGGGCAATTTCCACACCGCCCAACCGACCCGAAACTTGGATCTTAATGCCAATTGCACCCAACCGCATTGCCTGCGTCACTGCCCGTTTCATTGCTCGGCGATGCGCAACCCGTTGTTCTAACTGTCGGGCGATTGATTCGGCTACCAATTGAGCTTCTAATTCGGGCACTCTAACAACTTCAACTGAAATCATAACGTCACGACCAGTCAGACGCTTAATTTCTTCGCGTAAAATATCCAATGCCTGGCGCCGAGTACCAAAAACCATCCCGGGGCGGGCAGTATGAATTATGATTGAAGTCCGATTGGCAACCCGTTTTATATCAATTGCCGAAATCATCGCTTCGGATAACTTAGCTTTAATATAACGGCGAATCTTTAAATCCTCTAATAAATAAGTCCGATAGTTCTGTTCGTCAAACCAGGCAGACTTCCAATCTTTAGTAATGCCTAAACGGAATCCAATCGGGTGTGTCTTCTGACCCATCTTACTTCCTTTTTTCCTCTTTTGTTGCAACTACAATACAAATGTGGGAAGTGCGACGTCGGATTAGCGAAGCGCTCCCGCGGGGGCCGGGTTGAACACGTTTCATCATTGGACCACCATTGACAAATGCTCGTTTAACAAATAAATCCTCCTCCGAAAGTTTTACTTTGCCCGCTAAATTAATCGCATTGGCAACTGCGGAACGTAATGTCTTAAGCACACTCAATTTCGTCGGTTTATTCAAGAATGTTAAAATGTTTAAGGCCTCTGGGACATCTCGGTTTCGAATCAATTCCAAGATTCGATTGATTTTCTTCGGAGAAACTCGTTGGTAATAACTAATCGCCTTTGCTTCCATTTTTGAATTTATTCTTTAGTTTCTTCTTCTTTTTCTTTTCGTTCGCGCCGTTGTCCAGAATGAGCTCGAAAAGTCCGGGTTGGGGCAAACTCACCCAATCGATGTCCAACCATCCGTTCCGTAATATAAACTGGCACAAACCGATTTCCAGTATGAACCGCGATGGTATAGCCCACAAATTCTGGTGGAATCACACTGCGTCGGGCATAGGTTTTGATTGTTCGTTTTTCCCCAGTTTCGCTCATCTTCTTTATCCGTGCTAGGAGTTTCTCATCAATGTAAGGACCTTTTTTCGTTGACCTACCCATTATTTTCTCCTTTGCACGATTAACTTATCAGAAAATTTATTCCGCTTTCGAGTCTTTTTCCCTTTGGCGATGAGACCCTTTTCGGAACAGGGATGTCTGCCTCCTGACGATTTTCCTTCGCCGCCGCCCATTGGATGGTCAATGGGATTCATTGCCACTGCTCGGGTTCTGGGTCGAATACCACGGTGTCTTGACCGACCGGCTTTACCCAACGAAATATCTTTGTGCTCAGGATTTGAAACTTTACCAACTGTAGCAAAGCAGTCTAAGGAAAATTTTCTTATCTCACCGGATGGCAACTTGATAACGGCGTAATCTTCTTCTTTGGCTAAAATTTGAGCCGAAGTGCCAGCACTGCGCACCAAATAGGAATTGTAATTCGGGTATAACTGAAGGTTATGAATTTCGACACCAACTGGAATGTCGCTTAAAGGCATTGCGTTACCAATTCGAATTGGGACATTTCGTCCGGCTAACACCTCGTCTCCGGGATGTAAGCCTTCTGGTGCTAATATATAACGATATTCTCCATCTTTGTAAGATAGTAGGGCAATACGGGCCGAACGGTTTGGGTCGTATTCGATTGAGACGACTTTGGCTGGAATTCCTAATTTGTCCCGTTTAAAATCAATAATTCGAAGGTGCTGTTTTTCGCCACCGCCGCGGTATTTAGCAGTAATCCGCCCTTGATTATTTCTACCACCTTTCTTACGTTTCGGTAAGATTAAGGCTTTGTGTGGTTCTTCCTTAGTAATCTCCTCAAAAGTCGCAACCGAATAAAACCGGCGGGCTGGGGTAATTGGCCGATAATATTTGATTCCCATTATTGCTCCAATTAAGTCCTACCCAAGCTTTCGATTACTTGACCTTTCTTTAGTGTCACAATCGCTTTTTTCCAATCTGACCGCTTGCCTAAAAAGACCCCCATCCGCTTTGGTTTTCCCAAGTAATTCATCACTCGCACCTTTGCCACCTTGACATTAAACAAATTCTCGACCGCTCTTCGAATTTCAATTTTGTTGACACCGGATTTAACTTTAAAAGTGTATTGATTCTGACCGGTTCGGAGACGCTCCGATTTTTCTGTAATAATTGGCTGGATAATAATTTTGTGTGGCTCAATCATTGATTAATCTCTTCCTTTCTTAAAATCAACTTATCACTAATTAGATTAATGAACTGTTCGATTCCAGCTTTCGAAAATATTACCCGGTCAGCACTGACCACATCATAGATATTTAAATCCTTGGCGCACTTCAAATGGAAGTTGGGAATATTTCGAACTGAACGATGCAGATTTTCCGAAATTGAGTCTAACAACAAAATAGTTTTACCCTCGGACCAGCCCAGTTGGTTAATAATTTTAGCCATCTCTTTAGTTTTACTAATATCTTGTGGTAGGGTCGAGATAATTTTTAAATTATTGGTATTCAATTTCTCGGAAAGGGCAACTAACAGGGCTTTGCGCTTTTTCTTTTTGGGCATTTGATAGGAATAATCACGGGGGGTCGGTCCAAAGACAATGCCGCCACCAACCCAGATTGGCGAACGGATTGAACCGTGACGGGCACGACCGGTATGTTTTTGGGGCCAGGGTTTTCTACCACCACCCGAAACTTCTCCTCTGGTCTTGGTCTTGGCTGTGCCTTGACGTTGATTTGCCCAATAATTAGTGACTGCTTCCCAGACTAATCCGGGATTAGGCTTTTGTTTAAAAAGGTTATCGGGCAACTCCATCGTTGTTGGCTTTTCACCAGTGATTGATATAACTTCTACTTTCATTTTACCTTCTTGACTATTACCAAACCATTTTTTGCACCCGGAACCGCGCCTTTCACATAAAGCAAGTGATTATCTGGGTCGATCTTGACCACTTTTAAATTTTTCATCGTCACCCGTTCATTGCCGTAATGTCCGGGTAAAGTTCGACCGCGCCAAGGACGCCCCGGACAAGTATTTGACCCAACTGAACCAATTCGGCGATGGGACATTGAGCCATGCGATGCCGGTCCACCATGCCATCCCCACCGTTTCATTCCACCGCTAAAGCCACGCCCTTTAGTCCAGCCAGTGACATCAACTAAATCACCGAGCGTAAAAAGACTAACTGTAAGTTCCTGTCCGACATTAAACTCGGTGTGATTGTTGACTCGGATCTCGGCAAGTTCCTTACAGAATGGAACATTATTTTTCTTAAAATGTCCGGTTAAAGGTTTATTCAGTCTTTCAGTTTTATCGAAACCAATTTGGATTGCTTCGTAGCCGTCTTTTTCCTTAGTCTTTTTTTGCACTACATAACAAGGACCGACTTTAAGGATAGTAGTGGGAATCACTTCACCTTTTTCAGAATAAATTTGAGTCATTCCGACTTTTTTACCTAATAATCCAATCATGCTGATTTTATTTCAACCTCCACACCAGCCGGAACTTCTAACTTCATTAGAGCGTCAACCATCTCAGCAGTTGCATTAGAAATTTCGATAAGTCTCTTATGAATTCGGATTTCAAATTGCTCGCGCGACTTTTTATCAACATGGGGTGAACGCAATACGGTATAAAGCGACCGTTTCGTCGGCAAAGGAATCGGTCCCGAGACCTGTGCACCAGTCCGGCGGGCTGCTTCCACAATATCCCGTGCCGACTGGTCTAATATCCGATGGTCATACGCTTTCAATTTAATTCGTATCTTCTCGGCTTCTTTCAACATAGTCTTTAAATTTACAAAAATTTTTCTCAATGTCAAGTATTTCGTGCAAAGTGTGTCACAGCAAAGAACCGATTGTTGACAGATGGATAAATTGAAGTATTATAATTATCTTATGAATAAAAATTGGAAAAATAGACTGGTAAAACCAGAAGAGGCAATAAGAGCGATTAAATCTGGTCATCGGGTTTTTATCGGTTCGGCGTGTGCCACGCCCCAGAGTTTGGTTAAGGCTTTAGCCCAAACTTCAGCCGAGGATATTGAGATTGCCCATATCCTGACCTTAGGCGTCGCCCCTTATGCTCAAGAGGAATTGGCCAGTAAGTTCCGAGCCAATGCCTTCTTTATTAGCGGCAATGTACGCAAAGCGGTTTGGGAAGGTAGAGCCGACTACACCCCAATTTTTCTTTCTGAGATTCCACGGCTTTTCCGCACCGGGCGTTTACCAATTGATGTCGCTTTAATCCAAGTTTCCATGCCTGACGAGCACGGCTATTGCAGTTTTGGAATATCAGTTGATATCACTAAACCAGCTTGCGAATCAGCCAAAATTGTAATTGCCGAGTTGAACCCCAATATGCCCAGAACCTTAGGTGACTCGTTTATTCATATCAAAGACATTGATTATCTGGTCTATTCCGAAGAGCCAATTGTTGAATATACAGTTAAGGCTCTGCCTGAGATGGTGAAGCGAATTGCTAAGAATGTTGCCGATTTAATTGAAGATGGCTCAACTATCCAAGTTGGTTACGGTGGAGTACCTAATGCAATCTTAGAGTTTTTAAAGGATAAGAAAGATTTAGGCGTCCATACCGAAGTTTTTTCGGATGGCTTAATTGATTTGATCGACTCTGGTGTTGTGACAAACGCCAAAAAGAGTTTGCATCCTGGTAAGGTCATCGCTTCGTTTGCAATGGGAACTAAACGACTTTATGATTATCTGAATAATAATCCATTTTTTGAATTCCATCCGGTAGATTATACCAATGATCCGTTTGTCATTGCGCAAAACGATAAGATGGTAGCAATCAACTCCGCTTTGGAAGTTGACCTGACCGGTCAGGTTTGTGCGGATTCTTTAGGTTATCAGTTTTACTCGGGGATCGGTGGTCAACTTGATTTTATTCGGGGTGCCGCTCGTTCTAAAGATGGTAAACCGATTATCGTTTTGCCTTCGACGCGCAAAGGTGATACCGTCTCAAGGATTGTTCCAGCGCTTTCCGAAGGTGCTGGTGTTGTAACGACCCGCGGCGATGTCCATTATGTTGTTACCGAATGGGGTGTGGCTTATCTGCATGGTAAGAGCGTTCGGGAACGTGCCCTGTCCTTAATCTCAATCGCTCATCCTAAGTTTCGTGCCGAACTTTTGAAAAAAGCTAAAGAACTAAACTATGTTTATCCTGACCAACCCGAAATCAGTCTCACCCAAGCCCGTTATCCCGAAGAATTAGAAGGTTGGGGAGAAACGAAGCAGGGGCTAAAAATCTTTTTCCGGCCAGTCAAACCGACCGATGAACCTTTGATGCGCGAGCTTTTTTATTCGTTTTCCAAAGAGACGGTCTATTATCGTTTCTTCTCCTATCTCAATGCGATGCCCCACGAGAAGTTGAAGAAATTTGTTAATATTGATTATGAGAATGAGATGGCAATTTTAGTAATCCAGCGCCGCGCCGGCGCTGAAAAGATTTTAGGTGTGGCAAGATACAGTTTGGATAAGGCGACAGGGTTTGCCGAATACGCGATAGCAATTGCCGATGAATGGCAAAATCAAGGTGTCGGCACCGCGTTATTCAGTTATCTGATACGAGTCGCACGAATGAAAGGAGTAAAAGGATTTATCGGCTATGTGTTAGACACCAATGTCCGAGCCTACCGGTTGTGTTACAAGATGGGTTATCCGGTCAAGGCAAAATGGGACGAAGGGGTCTATACCTTAATAATGGAATTTACCGAGAAGAGCAAAGAAAAATGAGGCGAAAAACCCATCAAAAAGATTATTAGATTATTCAAACCATTGCGCGATAATCTTAAATATATTTTTTGGCCACGCTCAATTGCGGTGGTCGGTGCTTCTACCAAACCGGGTAGCGTCGGTCAAGTTACCTTTGCCAATATTCTTTTGAATAGTTACACCGGTATCGTCTATCCAGTAAATCTTACGGCGCGGAGTGTATTGGGAGTAAAAGCTTACCCTTCGCTCATCCACATTCCTGATGAAGTAGATTTAGCAGTAATCATTGTACCGGCAACCTTTGTGCCGGAAACGATTGAAGAATGTGGTAAGAAAGGTGTAAAAGGTGCGGTTGTCATTAGTGCCGGATTTAAAGAGATTGGTCAAAAGGGTACACTCTTGGAAAAACGCGTGAAAGAATTGGCGCAGAAGTATAATATCGCCTTAATTGGTCCAAATTGCTTTGGGATAATCAATACCGACCATCGGGTACGATTGAACGCCACCTTTGGTCGGGTGATGCCAGCTGAAGGGAATATCACCTTTATCACTCAAAGCGGCGCGGTTGGCGTTACCGCCTTAGAATACGCCCAGTCTGAAGGAATTGGTCTGGCTAAATTTGTTTCAATCGGTAATAAGGCAGATATTAACGAGAACGACTTGCTGGAATATCTAAAAGAGGATGAATTGACCCGAGTCATTCTGCTATATTTGGAAGATTTGGTTGAACCGAAAAAGTTTTTAGAAACTGCCCGCCAAATTACCGAAGAAGCAAAGAAGCCAATCTTGGCAATAAAAGCGGGTCGAACTGCCGAAGGTGCTAAGGCAGCTTCTTCGCATACCGGCGCCTTAGCCGGTTCAGATGAAGCCTATGATGCTTTTTTCCACCAGTGTGGCATACTGCGAGTCGAGACCGTAAATGAACTTTTTGAATATGCCAAGGCTTTTGCTGGACAGCCCATCCCGAAAGACCGTCGGATTGCAATTATTACCAATGCTGGTGGCATTGGAATTATGGCAACCGATTCCAGTATTCGTAACGGTTTAAAATTGGCTGAATTAGCCGAAACCACCAAAGAGAAGTTGCGTGCCATCTTACCGCCTACTGCCAGTGTTAATAATCCAATTGATGTAATTGGTGATTCGGATGAGAAAAGATATTCTGAGGCATTGCGAATTATTTTGAGTGATGATAACATCAACGGTTTAATTGCAATCTGGACACCAACCTTGATGGCGGAGACTAAGTTAGTCGCCGCAAAGGTTGCCGAATTAGCCCCCCAATACTCTAAACCAGTGATGGGTTGTCTTTTGTCCTTGGAAAATACCAAAGAGGTGATTGAGACTTTATGGCAAGCGAAGATTCCTTATTATCCATTTCCTGAGACCGCAGCCAAAGCCTTAGCAATGCTAGCAAATTTTGGTGACTGGATAAAAAAACCGATAACTCAGGTGAAAATCTTTGACGATGTTGATAAGACTCGGGTAAACGCAATTATCGAAAAGGCAAAAACTCGGACGCCACCAGCAATCTTAGAACCCGAAGGCTACGAAATTCTTTCTGCCTATAAATTCCCAGTTCTGCCTTTTGCTTTGGTGAAGAATGAGTCCGAGGCAGTGAGAAAAGCCAACGAACTCGGTTACCCTTGCGTTTTAAAGATTGTCTCACCGGATATCCTCCATAAGACCGATGTTGGTGGCGTAATGATTGATATTGAGACTGAAGCCGAATTGAAAGCAAAATTTAATGAATTGTTAACAAATGTAAAAAATAAACGACCTGAGGCAAGAATTGAAGGGGTGCTAATTCAACCGATGGCAAAACAAGGAATTGAGACCATTATTGGTATTAAACGGGATCGGCAATTTGGGTCATTAATTATGTTTGGAATTGGTGGTATTTATGTAGAAGTATTAAGAGATGTCACATTTCGCATCTGCCCGATTCGGGAGTTATCCGCTTACCATATGGTGCAGGAGATTAAAGGCTACAAGTTACTCCAAGGTTTTCGGGGTAAAAAACCGGCGGATATTGCCAAAGTGGTAGAATCCCTTCAACGGTTATCCCAATTAGCAGTAGATTTTCCTAACTTTTCGGAAATTGACATAAATCCGTTCTTGGTTTTTGAACAAGGTGAAGGCGCTTGCGCAATTGATGCCCGCTTTCTTTACTCCGAAACTTGACTTTTTACTAACCATCGCTAATCTTTGACTATGAGAAAAGCCGCATTGTCTGATATTTTAGGCGGACTGATTGTTTTGGCAATTGGTTTAAGTTTTATGCTTGCGACCAACGGAATAATTCCTTGGGATAAATGGTGGGCATATTTATTAACCTTCCTGGGCATCGTATTTCTCTTTGATGCTGTGCTTCGTTGGTTGAGCCTACGCGAACGTTTAGTTGGTGGCCGGTTTATTACTGGAATAATACTTTTCTGTATCGGCTTTTCCTTTATCTTGACGCTTAAGAACTGGTGGCCTTTGATCTTAATCATCATTGGAATCTTAATCATTATTAAAGGAATCGCCAGCCAGAGAAATAAACCTGAAAATCAACAGTGAAATGAAATGAGAAGATGGGCTGTAAGAATTCGATTTTAGTTTGTTCGTTAACCAAATGAAGAAAACTTTGCCGACCGACCCAGTTGAAGTTTCTACGAAAAAAGGACACCGAATTCGAATCATCAAGCCATTTTGCAAGAGTTGTGAAATCTGTATCCATTTTTGTCCAGAAGGGGTTTTGGGTTTAGGCAACGATTTAAAGGTTTCAGTTCTTAATCCTGACCGCTGTACAGCTTGCCGCTGGTGCGAATTACATTGCCCGGATTTAGCAATCTTTGTTGAAAGGGGTAAAACCGCAAAGGAAGTGAAAGAGACCGATTAGATGGAACTACTTTCTGGGAACGAAGCCTGCGCAATTGGAGCAATTCGGGCTGGCGTCCGATTCTTTGCTGGTTATCCAATTACCCCTTCTACCGAAATCGCCGAATATATGGCAAGAGAATTACCCAAATTAGGTGGAATATTTATTCAGATGGAAGATGAGATTGCCAGTATCTGTGCGATGAATGGTGCTACTGCTGCGGGTATGAAAGCGATGACTGCAACTTCCGGACCGGGGTTTTCTTTAATGCAGGAAGGGATTGGTTATTCCTGTATGACGGAAGTCCCTTGTATCATTGTTAATGTGATGCGGGGTGGACCGGCTACTGGACTGCCAACTAAACCGTCACAGGGTGATGTGATGCAAGCCCGCTGGGGAACCCATGGCGACCATCCCATTGTTGCCTTAGCGCCCTGGAGTGTTGCCGAGTGCTTTCATCTTACTGTGAATGCTGTAAACATTTCCGAACGGCTCCGCTTGCCGGTAATAATTTTATTAGATGAAATAGTTGGACATATGCGTGAGGTTGTATCTTTGCCCGAAAAGGTTGATTTATACCGGCCGCCCAAACCGACCAAAGGACCGGATGAGTTTTTACTCTATGACGATGACACTAATTACGACGGACCGGTGGTAAGTTTTGGTGAGGGTTATCGAATTCATATTTCCGGACTTACCCATCGCAAAGACGGGTTCCCTACCAATGACCCAGCAACTATTGCCTGGAAGATGGAACGACTAAGACGGAAAATTGAAGATAATAGACATTGGCTCTGGGACCTTTTTTATACTGATTTAGGTTCGGAGACAATTATTGTCTGTTATGGTTCGAGCGCTCGTTCCGCCGCGGAAGCGAAAAAAATTTATGAAAAGAGAACCGGAAAATCAATCGGAATGGTTCGGCTGCGAATGATTTGGCCCTTCCCTTATGAGCGGTTAACCTCCCTATTAAAAAGTGCCAAAAGAATCATCGTGCCCGAAATGAACCAAGGGCAATTAAAATCAGAAGTGGAGAGGGCAGTTAGTCCCTTGGTGGCGGTTAAATCAGTCAATCGGGTGGATGGCGAAATGTTAACCGCTGAGGAGATTTTAGATGCCATCGGCTGAAATTCCAACAATCTTTGAATACCTTCGTTTAGACAACCGTTTTCCCCATATCCTTTGCCCCGGCTGTGGAATTGGAACAGTAATGAATGCGATGGTGCGGGCATTTATCGAATTGAAATTGGATAAAAATAAACTTTGTGTGGTCTCTGGAATTGGCTGTTCTTCTCGTATCCCGGGTTATCTCGACTGCGACACTTATCACACCCTGCACGGCCGGGCTCTGCCCGCCGCTACGGGTGTAAAATTGGCTCGACCCGAGATGGAAGTGGTTGTCTTAGGTGGTGATGGCGACATTTTGGCAATTGGTGGAAATCATTTTATTCATTCCTGTCGGCGTAATCTTAATTTAAGCTTAATTATCATCAATAACTTCAATTATGGAATGACCGGTGGGCAATTTTCACCAACTACACCATTAGATGCAATAGCTACCACTTCGCCTTATGGCAATATCGAACGTGGTTTCAATGTTACCGAAATTGCTAAAGCGGCTGGTGCTGTGTTGGTCGCCCGCAGTACCACCTACCATGCGGTCCATTTGAAGAATATGATTAAAAGAGCAATTCAGAAGAAAGGATTTACCGTAGTAGAAGTAATATCGCAATGTCCGACTCTTTATGGCCGGATGAACCGTTTAGGTGATGCGGTGAAGATGCTGGAATGGATGCGAGATAATACTGTTTCAGTGGCGGAAGCCAAGAATGACGAAAACAAGATAACAATTGGTGTTTTATGGGAAACCGAAGCCGAAGAATACTTGGCTATTTACCAAAGAACGATCAAGCGCGCACAAGAAAAAAGTAAGTAAATGCGTTACGAAGTTCGACTTTCGGGCACCGGTGGTCAAGGTTCAATCTTAGCGGCTATTGTTTTGGCTCAAGCCTGTGGGGTTTATGAGGGCAAAAATGTGGTGCAAACCCAAAGTTACGGTCCTGAGGCAAGAGGTGGGGCATCAAGAGCCGATGTCATTATTGCGGACGAAGAGATTCTTTATCCCAAAGCAAGAAAATTAGACCTGCTCGCTTGCTTAAGCCAATTGGCTTGTGATTGTTATTCGCCGGATTTAAAAGAGAATGGTATTCAGATTGTTGACAGTTTTTATGTCCACCGCTGTTATCGCGATAAGATTTTTTCTTTACCCTTAGCGCAAGCCGCCCGGGAAAATTTTGGGCGCGAACTTTTTGCCAATATTATCCTCTTGGGTTCAATTGTTAGTATCAGCGGTATTGTCCGATTAGAATCCTTAAAGCAAGCGGTTAAAGATCGCGTACCGGCTTATACCTTGGATTTAAATTTAAAAGCTTTGGAACTTGGTTGCAAAATTGGTAGCGAAGCAATGGAAAAATTTGGCTTGAAACCATACTGATAAAGGAAAGGAGGTGAGACGATGAAAGTGACAATTGACCGAGAAACCTGTTCGGGTTGTGAACTTTGTGTAACGACCTGTCCGGACATCTTTGAGATGGCAGGCGATGTCGCCAAAGTAAAAGTTGACATTGTGCCGGATGCGGCCCAAGATTGTGTCCGGCAAGCTGCCGAAGATTGTCCGGTCACAGCAATAAAGATTGAAGAGTAAAAGCGAAATATGTTTTTTGACTGAATAGTCTTAAGAAATACAGCAAATTAGAAAATTTGGACCGAAAATTTATGACCTTGGGTTGATTTACCGGAAACGGCAAGAAGCATTCTATACGATAGCAAGGCTCGAAGTTTTCTTATCGGCTATTCCTTTTTGTAAACCATCCTTCTTTCTCCATCGCTTTTAATGCAATTCGATTGCTCGGTCCATCGCCACGGGCTACTGAGATGCCAACATTTTTGCCCACCACTTTCTTAATCTCGGCAATATCAAGATGAGTAAAACCGGGACAGAGTAGGATTGACTGAATACCTTCTTTTTTGACCATTTCTTGGCATACTTCAATTGCCTGTTTTTGATTTTTAACGATTACGGCGAATAGACTAAAGCAGTTAGGAGTTGTAATCGAACAACGATGTTTTTTAGGTTCAGCGTCAGGCGCGTGGGCAAGAAAAAGAACCTTAAATGCCATATTTATCCCTCCTTTCAAATTTAAACCCTTGGATTTAATAAATTATCGTAGCCAATACACATTTAAGTGGAACTGATAATGTGCCAGATAACTCATCTAAAGTTTATTTATGATTTCGGTTGTTTGAACTTGGGCGGGACGGGATAAGAATTCAGTGAGGGCAGTTCTCACTTCGTTTATTCGGAAAATTAAAGATAATAAATAAAATACTATCAAACCCAACCCACCAGCAAAAAATACTTGCAAAATTTGATTAACAATGGTCTGGTGACCAAGAAATTGCGATAGTAACTGAGATACTAAAAACGCAAATAAACCACTTAAAGCTGAAATTGCACTAACCTTTAAAGTTAAAACCAGATTTGCCTGGTAACCCATTGGACCGATTCTGCGCCGCAAGATTAAAAGCAACAAAAAGAAATTCACTAAGGCAGCAGTGCTGGTGGTGATGGGAAAAGAAAGAAATCTTAAAAACCACATCAGGCTCAAATTCATTACCGTATTCAAACCGACAATTATCATACCAACAATTGGTGGGGTCTTGGTGTCTTTTAACGAGTAAAAACAAGCGGCAACACTACGGGCAGCAGCCGCAAAGGGGACGCCTAAGGCATAAAGCATTAAGGCTTGGGCAGTGGCTGTGGTATCTTGAGCGGTAAATTTACCGTGTTGATAAATTAGACGGCAGACCGGTGAAGCTAAGACGAAGAGCAATACCGAAATTGGAATCGTTAAGACGACAACTAAATTCAAAGAGTGTCTCAAGCGAAATTTTAACGATTCGATACTGTCTTGGGAGATTGCCCGGGAAAACTCAGCCAAGGCAACGCCACCAATCGCAACACCAAATAGTCCGGCTGGCAGGTGCATTACCCGATAGGCATAATTGAGATAGGTCATTGACCGTTCCTCAAGAAATGCGACGAGAAAGGTATTAATCGCAAAGTTTATTTGGAACGAGGCAAAACCGAGAATCATCGGTAGCCATAAAAAGAAGACCCGACGCAATTGCGGGTCATTAAGATTGAGATAGAATTCGTAATGAAAACCACGGCGCATCAATGATGGCAACTGAACTAAAAACTGGATAATTGCCCCAATCGTCACTCCATAAGCCATACCCAAGATTGGGTTAACACCAATCTTATTCAAATAGTGATAAGTAATAACTGGGACAATTATCGAAAAGAGATTAAAGAAGGCTGGGGCAACCGCTGGAATAAAGAAACTGCCCAAGGCGTTGAGAATCCCCATCGCCCAAGCAGCAAGGGAAACGAACAAGAGAAATGGAAACATAATCCGAGTCAAAGTCATTGTCAGTTCTTGCTTGCCAGGTATCTTACCAAAACCCATTGCGATGACCTTAACCAGTAATGGTGAGAAAATTATCCCAAGGATGACAATTAAACCGACGAAGATGACCATTGTATTGAACATATTGGAGGCAAAGCGCCAAACCTCTTTGCGGTCTTTTTTGGTTAGATTTTCAACAAAGGTTGGGACAAATGCTGCGGAAAGTGCACTTTCGGCAAAAAGGTCACGCAAAAGGTTAGGGATGCGAAATGCCGCATTGAAGGCATCAGTGGCAAATCCAGCTCCAAAAAGAAAAGCAAAAACCGATTCGCGTACTAATCCCATAATTCGGGAAATGAGAGTACCGATGGTAAATGAACCAACGCGACGAGTGAATCGGGCATCAATCCTGTCTTCGGTTAAATTATCCGACATTCTTCCTAATATACAAAATCATTGGTAAAAGTCAAAGATTTGCTTAAAATGATTCACTTAGGGTCAATTTTCAGTATTTTGATGTATTAAGTCAAATAATAAAAGAAAGGCGGTGATTTAAATGGTTTATTATTGGGGTTTGATTGGCGCGGTAGTCTTTGTGCTACTTGGTTATTTTGCCTTTGGACAGCAATGCAACAGGAAACCGAGGCGACAATTGCTAAATTCGGTAAAATTATCGGAATTATTCTCTTTTTCATCGCTGGCTGGGTATTAATCTTTTCACTTGCCGTTGGTCCACTCATTGGTGAAAGAATGTTCTCTTTTCCTTTCCGAAGTTTTCGAGGTATGGGAATGAGCCAGGCAGCAATTGAAGACATCTATGAAGAAATCGAAGAACTGGAAGATGAGGTCGAAGATTTAGGAAAACGAATCGATGAAATGCCGGTTTTCATTCAAGACTTGGTCAAACATAACTTAGAACGGATGAAGAAATAGAGTGAGTAGTAAGATTATTTAAACTGTCAAAGCTTTTTTTGCGCTTGACAAAATTATAATTTTAATTTTTTTGGTTCAAAAGGAGAACGCGTACGGATGTGTTCTGAAAAGGGTAAATTGGGTATCTCTGGCAATAATTTCTTATTATTTTTCCTTGCAGCAACTCTTGCTTGTGCCAGTCTTTGCAAGAAAAAAACGAGTTAGGAGTTAAATGAAGGAAGTTTTAATTTTTTTGAGAAGTGCAGCCCAAAATTGCAAGGCATGGATTTTTGCAATTCTTTTCGCCAGCGGTTTTCTGTTACCTGTTTTCTTATTTGCTCAAATGGAATGGATTTGTGCCACCGATTCGGCGGGCTGGCCTCCAAGATATCTTCACTCCTCCGTGGTCTTTAACAATAAAATTTGGGTTCTTGGAGGTGACCATGAGTATGGAAATTTTACTAGAGATGTCTGGTATTCAACCGATGGTGTGAATTGGATATTAGCGACTGACTCAGCGGGATGGCCGTGGAGAGCAGCGCACACATCGGTTGTTTTTGACGATAGGATATGGGTGATAGGCGGAGCAATTTACAATAGACTTGGAAATGATGTTTGGTATTCAACCGATGGTGTGAATTGGACTTGTGCAACCGAATCAGCCGGCTGGTTATCAAGAGGTAGTCACACATCAGTTGTTTTTGACAATAGGATATGGGTGATTGGTGGGATTGCCTGTGCATATGTAAAAAACGATGTTTGGTTTTCACGTGGACTTGGGATGGAAGAACTACGACCCCTGATGTAATAGGCTTACCTCTTAAAATTTTACCCGTTTTATTTAACAAAGACGTTAAAATAATATATAATCTGCCTAAATCTGCAATGGTTCAACTAAGTATCTATGACAGTTCGGGTAAGGAAGTAAAATTACTCTTTATCGGCAAACAAGTTAACGGTCTCCAAATGTTTCAATGGGACGGAACCGACAATGAAGGTAAGAATCTCCAAGCCGGCGCCTATTTCCTTAATTTAAAAACCGGTGGTTCAACATTGATAAAAAAAATTATAAAGCTTAAATAACTGCGATGTGAGGTAAAAATCATAAGAAAGAAGCTAATTTTAATGGTAGAAAGAAAAGCTAATAACCGCTCGACCATTACTTTCTGCTTTTTGATAACATCTTTCTTTTGTTTCGGTTATGCGAAGGAGTCGGTGTTTTCCCAGAGGGTTCCTTTAAAGCTGCCCTTAGTTTATTCCCACCATTTAGGAAGTGCCTTTTGGAACGAGAAATTAGATTCCCATACTTTATCAACCAGAAAGCAGCAAAATCTTCTTAATAATTATAACTCAAATATTGAAGAATTTAGAGAAAACAAGACTCCGTTTTGGCAAAAAGCGGGGATTTATACCTTAGAACTTATAGGAGCTGGCGTTGGAATGTATGTTTCATTTAATATTGGAATTTTCTGTTCCGGGATTTTGTTCGATAACCCGCCATACAGTATTGAGCGTGCATTAATCGGTTACACAATTGGAAACTTGTTGCTCACAAGTACTTGCACCTGGGCAGTTGGAAGTTTATTAAATGGGAACCATAGTTGGTGGAAAGCAGCACTTGGAGCAGGAGCCGGATGCCTTGTTGGTATATCAGCAATTGCATTAGAAAAAAAAGTTTCAGGCTTTCCTTTAGGAGTTTTATTGGCTGCTCCGCCGTTAGGAGCGGTAGTGGGATATAATATTAAGTAAAGTGAAAGTGTTAGTATTGAAATCCGGTATCCATAGTCTAAATTACTATTAGCCCGAAGCCATAAATCAGAGTTGACAGGTTCAAAAAAGACCTGGTTGCCAGCCTACGAACCAGCGCCCCAAGTAACTTAGGGAGTAGCTTCCGAGCTTACCCTCGAGGTTGCTTCCCAAGTTGCCTACCGAGTCGCTTCCGCGGTTGCCCCCGAACCAGCTCCCGAATTTGCTCCCTAACCAACCCCCGAACCTGCTTCCGAGGCTACTCCCCAAGCAACCTACGGGGTAACTTAGGGGGTAGCCTACGGGGCTACCCCCTATACGATACCCCCTCCCATAGATAAATTAAATATAAGAAATTAAATATCAAATAGTTAAAAGAAATTTCGGCTTGATTTTTGCGTTACTTTTAAGTAACCTTTTGTGATGTTGTTTTTTCTCAAGAAATGGCAGAAAAGTTTAAGGAATTGCGAAAAAAAGTAATTTAACCCAACGAGAAGTTAGCGAAAAATTAAGCTTAAAGTCTTAAGTCAAAGTTTTATTTTTCTCATTTAGAAAATAGAAAAGTCTGTTTGACAGAATCGAAATTTTAAGGTATCATATTTTTATGATTAAAAATTTAATTTTGACTCTAAGACCAAAACAATGGTCAAAGAACTTAATTATATTTGCTGGTGTCATTTTTTCGCAGAATTTTTTAAAGGTTAATTATTTGTTAAAGTCAATCGCCGCCTTCATTGTCTTTTGTCTTTTATCTGGAGTCGTATATATTATTAATGACATTGTTGACCGCAAGGCGGACCAGAAACATCCTGAAAAATCGAAAAGACCAATCGCTGCAGGAAGATTCAAAGTAAATATCGCAATCATCTGCGCAATCATTTTAGTTCTAATTGCATTAATCTCTGCCTATTTCTTAAATTTCTCATTTTTTCTCGTTGCCTTATCTTATTTTCTTTTGATGATTGCTTATTCTTTCTTCTTCAAGAAGATTGTTATTTTGGATGTAATAATTGTTGCGACCGGTTTTGCCCTAAGGACCTTTGCTGGCACCGTGGTTATTGCCGTTGAAATTTCCGTATGGCTTTTCTTATGTTCAATCCTTTTGGCGTTATTCTTAGCTATCAGCAAACGCCGCCATGAACTGGTTTACCTGGATAATGGTGGATTCTCCCATCGGACGGTTTTGGGACAATATTCAAAACTGCTCCTCGACCAGTTGATTTCAATCGTAACTGCGGCAACCATTATCGCCTATTCAATCTATACAATTGCCCCCGAGACTATCACTAAATTTCACTCCAAAAATTTAGTCTTGACGATTCCTTTTGTCCTTTATGGTATTTTTCGCTATCTCTATCTCATTTATCAAAAACAGATGGGTGGCAGTCCTGAACGAGTCCTTTTAGAAGACAAACCTTTAATTGTTAGTGTCCTCGCTTGGTTTTTAAGTATTTTACTTATAATTTATATAATAAAATGAAATCCCAAGTTGCGGTTCTTAAGACTAGTCCTGAGACGATATTAGAGGATTATCGGCGACTCCTTTATTTAGTTCGATATCGAGATTATTTTTCTACAGAAGAGGAAATTTTAATAAAATTGAATTTGTCGTGGACCAAGTATTTTCCTGCCTGTTCTTCCCAACCTTGGCAGTTAGAAGGCGTGGTTAAAACCTTATTAGCCGATGGCTTTAACCCAAAAAAACTTTTTCCAGTCGAGAATAAGACAGTCGTCACTAAACCTTGGGAAGGGGCAAGGCAAAATAAATGGCTTGGGGTTTTAGAAAAATATGGACTTAAATTTACCGCTTTGCCGGAAGTCGAATGGATAAAATATTCCTTTAAAACTAAATTATTAAAACTTCACGAAATTTTTCCAGAAGGAATTGAAATTCCCAAGATGTTTCCTGGTAAAAGTATTATTCATCTGCCAACTGTTAAAACTCATGGCCACACCATTACCACTGGAGCGATTAAAAATGCCTTTGGTGGCTTATTAAAAGAAGTTCGCCATTACGGGCACGAATTTATTCACGAAGTGATGGTTGATTTATTGTTAATGCAAAAAGAGATTCACAAGACCATTTTAGCAGTGATGGACGGAACGGTTTGTGGTGACGGGGCAGGACCACGCACGATGAAACCATTTATTGGGAATTATATCTTAGCTTCCTTTGACCAAGTGGCAATTGATGCCGTAGCCGCTAAAATGATGGGATTTGACCCATTACAAATTCCTTATCTTCGGATGGCGAGTGAGATGGGATTGGGCAATGCCAATTTCAACCAGATTGAAATAATTGGCGATGATATATCCGAAGTCAATTTTCATTTTAAGACCAAACGGAGTTTTGTTATTTGGGGTGACCAGATGCTGCGCAAAGGCTTCTTAAGACCTTTCAAGAGGATTGCCCTACACTCACCGCTTTGGGTCTGGGCACCAGCCGCCTCCAATATTTACCACGATTACCTCTGGTATCCAATAATTGGGAAAAGGCGGATAAAAGAATTCAGCAAGACAGATTGGGGTAAACTTTTTGCCAGTTATTAAATACTATTTTACGATACCATAAATACGATACTTATGGTTTACACCATAGACAGGTGTTGTTTCGCCTAAAAAGATAAATTCATCCGGTAAAGTATCTGGATTAATATTCAGAAATAATTTAAAGAAATCAAAGATAACTAAGAAGTCACTTTTTTCTCGCACATAGTCTAAAATATCCCGCTGCGAAAAAGGAATTGGTAAATTTGAGCCAGATTGGCGATAAAATTGAGTCATCTCAGGGTTTACTAATCCGACCAAATCGTTTATTCTCCGTTCGGAATAATAACCAAGGACACCGATATCATGAGTAGCAATTATGGCATCAGCTGGGGTCATCGTCTTGAAATAATTGGCTAAATTGACCAAAGTCTCTTCGGTACTTTTTATTGACCGCTCGTATGTCGTTTGGGCTTTTGTTAAGGAAAAGAACTGATTTACGCCAATCAAGAATAAAAGGGAACAGGTTAAGATTACTTTCCGGACAAGTGACGATGATTTTTCGGAACCGAGTCGGTGCTCGTAATATTTTAAAAATTTATAAAAGCCCTCAGCAATAATAAAAATTACCAAGGGGTAGAAAATGTGTTGATACCGACACCAATAATGACCAGTACTGCCCGGGAAAAGTAAAAGATAAGAAAGATAAAAAAGTAAAAGGAAAATTAAAAGATAGAATCGTGAATAAATTTCTCTTGCAAAGGGCAAGAAAATAAAAAGCAGAAAGAAAAGTGGATAAATAAAATTAGTATAGAATAACTTTAAGCCGTTAAAGAAAAAATCTAATTTTGTTTTAAAGGGTAGTCCGATTTCACCAAAGAATAATGTCTTGCTCATTGCAGTATTGGGTAGGAAGCTGCCAATACTTTTGAGATTGGAAAAAAGATAAGGAAAGACGATAAGGACCGTTATTATCGTTGGGATTAGAATTTCTTTGAGCAAACTAACATTCTGTTTAAGAAAAAGGCGTAAAAACTGATAAGAGAGCAGCGCGAGAAATAGAAACCAGCCTTCGGGTCGAGTTAAAATTGCAAGCCCCAAGGGAATCGAATAGAATAAATTTCTTCGTTCAAAGAGATAAAAGGTAAAAACCAAAAATGCAATGAAAAGAACCGTCTCCATTCCGGAAAGGGCATCAAAGTAAAGCCAACCAGTTGTAATCGTCAAAAAGGCGATGAGAACTGAATACCGCCAATTATTAAATAATATCTTAGCATAAAAAAAGGTTGCGTAAAATAGTCCAAGAAATGATAATATTCCTAAAAAGATAGCAGTTAGATGCAAATTATGAACTACTTTGTTAAATAGTGCGAGTAAAAAGATATGTAATGGACTGGTTGCACCAAGATTGTAGTGGGTTCCATCAAAAGTCAAACCTTTCTTTACAAAAAAATTCTTAGCAAATTGTAGGGTGATATAACTATCATCAAAAACGAACTCTAAATTGGGATTAGCCTTGAGAAAAATTAACGAAATTAAAATTATTACGATTGGCGAGATAATTAAACATAGCCTTTGCCACTTCATAAATATCCTTTTGCCAACCAAAACATTTTTCGTTCCACTATTCATCGGATATCATAGATTATCAAATAACCCTTAGTTGAATTGTAAATTGGGGTGAATTGATACTCAAGAATATTGAATGTCTCATTGGTATTCATATAACCAAATATCTCAGCATAATCGCGATTATCATCTTTTAGCCAGATTGCCAAACATGGGAAAATGTCACTAGCGGAAATTCTCTTGGTTAAAATCATTTTCGCTACTGTTTGATAATCAAACCGTTTTAGATGTGTAGGGATTTGAATGAATTTCTCATCAACGAATGGTGGAATAAGGATACGATTGTATTTAGATAAGTCTTTTTGACTTAACCAATTGTTTATTTCCTCCCACGCTTTCTTGACGGGTAAATTTTCGTAGATGCGCCAGTTTCCTTTTTCTTCGACTTTACGCCATTTTTTTATAATATCTTCATCTTGAAGTCTCGGTTCACCGTACACCAAAAAATAGTCATAGATTGTCCAATTATTTGGGAAAATTGAGTTCCAAGTCGTCCATTCATCAATCCGGGGCAATGGATTGGGCTCTTCATAGACGATTGGCGAATAACGAATATAGGCGAAAGAAAATCCGCATAACCCCTGCCGATAAATTTGATAATAACACGGGAAATGGATATAAACATCGTAACCAAAATAATCGGGTTTGGGCCGTCGCTGATAAAACAACCCCACCAACTTTCCTCTCTCATTCAATCGGGAAATCATCGCTTTTAGGTCTTTAGTATCAATCCCAAATAAAATAAATCTTACCAGGATATTTATTCCAACCAAAATAGGAATTAAAATTAAAATATACCGCAATATCCGATTATTTAAATTTGAGAAATTGAGGGCAAGTAAAGTGATGAATAACAGAAAGAGTAGGGGTGCAAATCTTTCATTCAAAAAAACCGCTTCGGTATATTCTCCAGGAAAGAATAAATAAAAGATAAGAGTAATTAAAATAAATAAAAAAATCATGCGATAATTATTTTTCCATAATTGCCTTACCCCTTTTTGTCTTATCAAATTAAAAGTAGTGAGGATGGCAAGGATGAATGTAATTTTGAAAATAAAAATCAAACTCTGGTCAGTTTTAATCCCAATTCGTTGAAAAAGATTCATAATGTTTTGCCATAGAGCGGAAGGTGAAATATATTGTCGCACCTGTTCTTGTAATTCACTGCCTTCCCCACGAAATTGCTTTGCCTGCCAGGGAAGAAAAGTTATGACAAAAGAGATGATAAAGGGCAGAGTCAAGGAAATTCGTTTACGCCAAGGTAGCAGTTTAAGATTAAACAGTAAAATAACCAAATAGACAACGACTGAGAAGATATAGACCAGAGAATGACAAAGAAAGAGCATAACGAATAAGATTGTCATTAATAAAAGGTTAAACTCGACCCGGTCGCGCGTTAGCGAAGATATTTCTAAACCAATTAAAAATAGAATTAATGGAATACCAACATTGACCCCTAAAAAACCCCAGAAAAGATTATAGTTGTAAGAAAAGAGAAAACCCAAAAGAGCAAATTGTTCATTACCCCCTAATTGTTTAATTAAAAACCAAAGTGCTAATGGAAACAATAAAATCGAGATTGTGAGATAAATCTTATTAGCAATCGCTAACGGAAAAAGAAAACTTAAAAGATAATTGAAAAAAAGATGGAAAGTATTATGGGTTGGAAAGAGTCGAAGCACATAAATTTTATTGTAATGCAACTTAGGATTATGGTAATTCCTTAAAATGTGGACAAAATTTAAGTGTTGAGGTAAATCAACAAATGGTAAGAATTCAACCAACCAAACTGGCAGAACAAAGAGGATTGAAAATACGACAAATAAAATGAGGAATTCTCTTTTTGTCATTTCGGAATATCTCCGATTTTTTGTTTTTGGGTTTTAGAATAGTTCCTCGGTATAAAAAGAACAAGTGACAGCCCAATTGAGAAAAGAGAGAGATAAAATGCATATTTCTCAAAGGGATTCCAACATTTACTTATTTTAATATTGTGGCGACCAGCTGGACAGAAAAAGGTTATAAAATGGTCTTTGGTCTCTTCCAACGGAATGTTTTTGTCATCTAATCGAAGTTGTAATTCAGGATAATAACTCAATGCGACGCGTAAAAAACAATCCTTAGAAGCGAGTAGTTCGGCCTCGACTTTACTGTGGGTCAAGGCAAGATTGGTTATCGCAATTTCCGGATCTTCGCCGTCAAGAATTTGCTGCTGAGAATTCTCCTTAATCGGTATAAAATTACAAAAGCCTTTTTCATGGTCTATCTCAATCGCTTCTAAAAGCGTCTGCCAGTCATCAGCAATTGAAAAACTTTTTTCTTGGGTAACAGTTTCGGTTGGTAGTGGTTTCTTGACATTCGAGGCAAGAAACAATGGTGAATAGGGATATTCACCAATCGCTAAGGGTGGTTTTGCCCCAGCAAGAATAAAACGATTATCCCAGATTAGACCATCTTTTAGGCAAACCACTGTCGAATCCGCCCCCCAGGTTAATAAAGTTGGCAGACTAATTATGTGGCTAATTCCGCAGAGACGGATAATCTTTAAGGAATTTTCACTTAAGACTGGTGTTGTTGAATCACCCAAGTCAAAAGCGAGTTGATTTATCCAAGGGTAGACATATAACATACTTTTGGGTGCAAACTGATGATAGGGTGGACCATAGACCGTTGGACAATTTCCAAACAAAAAACCATAGGCAGGAAACTTACATATCCGCCGAACAATATCAATTCCTTCGGTTGGAATATCAATATCAACCAGTTTTACAACTGGTTCTCTTTTCAAGATTTCGTAAATCTCATCGCGTAATCCTAAAAGTTCTTCTCGGCTCTGATAGGCTGGAAAAATGTTCCTGGGCAAACAATCAAAAATAATGATTAGGAATAATAGATAAGAGGCTCCCTTACCAACCATCGAAAAATTGGAAAACCTATCTTTTAAAAAAGTAAAACCCTCAATTGCTAATATGCCAGCAAAAAAGACGAAGAAAAATAAAAATCTTTGCGGTGGTAGACCAGCGGTAAGTAATGGTTCACCGCGCGGTAAAAAGACCGGAATAAAAGTTAAAAGAAGTGATACTGTCAATCCGATAGGAACGATGTCTTGAAAAAATTCTTTATTTCTAATTCGCAAATATATTGCCAAACCAATCAGCAAAATAATGCTCCAACCCAAATAAAAGCCGGTATAGCCACCAGTTTCGGATAAAAAGCCGAAAAGCACTAAAGGATTAGGCACTGGTAATTTCTCATAGACTTGGGGAAAACTATAATTCTTATAATTCAAGATGAATGGCAACAAGAAAAAAGCGGAATTGAGAAAAGTAAGCAACAGGGCTAACAAACTGAATAAAAAAGCTTTTAATTTGGAACGATTGGCTTGGCTGAACAAATAAAGGATAAAACGCAGGAATAGAAAGAAAAACGACCAAACCGCATAGACTAAATGCGAAAGAATGAGTAAAGATAGCATAAGACCAAGGAAGAGACTATTTTTGAGCGATGGGTTTTTCAGCAACCGTTCCAGGGCAATAAAAGCCAGGGGAAGAAAAACGGCAATTAGAAATAACGGATAGGTCCCAATTCCAGCTGCATAATGAATACGCCAAGGGATTAAGAGATAAACCATTGAACCGAAAAAGGATTGAAAAGAATCTTTGCCAATCTCTTTTAGCCACCAATAAAATAATAAACCGGATAAGATATTGGTTAAAAAGAGGACTATTTTCATCGCCCAGAAGACTTGTCCCCCTAAAAGCCAAGCCAGAGACCCAGCAATAAGATAAAGGAGCGGACTATAAAATCTTAAAGCCGGATAACCGGAATAAAAGAAAAATGAAAAGAAAGGAAATTCGCCATTGCGTAGCCAGTCATAAATAAATTTGGTCCGGACAAAATGGGGCCAGGCATCAACTCCAACTGAATAGCCCGAATAGATGATTGACTGCGAACCCAACAACGCAATTAGCAATAATGCTAATAAGATATGTTTTTCTTTTAACTTAAAAGTCTTCTTTGCCCAATTTTTCATTTTTCGGTAAGAAATTATAATCAAGCATCATTTATCTCTTGCTAATTGCAAAAGTGCGGGGAAGATAATCAATCTTAATGATACTATCCCGGGCTAAAACCGCTTGGATATGGTCATCCCCCGCGGTAGCCTTGTAATCTTTGGTCTGGTCATCAAAATCAGTTCGAAAGATTTGACAGCCCATCTGTTTTAATCGGCTAACTACCGATTCATCCGGTAAGATTCGATTACCGAATTTCTTGTTGCCGGCGGTAATAATGGCATAGCTTGGTTTTACTCTCTGCAAAAAGGGGATAGTACTTGAGGTTTCACTACCATGATGACCAACTTTCAAGATTGTGCTTTTGAGTTTATCGCCAAATTTATCAATTAGTTCTTTCTCCACATATTTAATTGTTGTTGGTGGGTCTTTACGGTCTTTACCTTCGGCATCTGCCATCAATAGTAAGCTGACTTTGCCGTAAGCAATTTTAATTACAATCGAACTATTATTGACCGTCTCTTCACTAACATTAGGGTTAGAATTTAAGACCGTCACTTCTAACTCTCTACCCCAATTTATTGCCATTCCTGAATTTTTGATTAACTCCGGAATCAACTTTTCATAATACTTACAATTCGGCTCCTGTTTTGCGGTTGTCACAAAGTCTTGATAAAATTTTGTCGTTCTTTTGTAACCAGGGTGGGTAATCACTTTGACCGGAAATGCTTCAATTACCGGAATTAGACCCGCCATATGGTCAGAATGGGCATGGGTGGCAATGATAAAATCTATCGTATCAATTCCCAAATTTTTCAAGAACGGCACAACAACATCTTTGCCCGTCGTTTCTTCACCACCATCAATTAAAATGACCAATCCCTGATAAATGTCATTAGTGTCATTTTGGTCATCTGGTGTCTGAATTAGTATACAATCGCCATGTCCAACATCAATGAAGGTAACAGTTAATGACAACCTTATGGCTGCTGAGCGACAGCCGAGAACCGATAAAATAATTGCAAGTAGTTGAGGACTTATACGCATAATTTGTCTTGGGTAGTTTTGGTCGAGTCTCATCGGAATTTGCGTTAAAATGCCTAAAGATTACATAACCAGACTACGAATTGTCTTCATATTTTTTAAATCCTCCTTATCATTGGTACGAGGTGTTTCCATAATTCCCGGCAAATTCCTAAGCAAAGGGTGATTGATGATATTGTGGAAACCTTCTTTCCCAATCTTACCTTCACCAATGTGCCAATGCCTATCAACCCTTGAACCGAGTTCGGTCTTGGAATCGTTAAGATGTAAAAGGTGTAACCGTTTTAGTCCCACCAATTGGTCAAACTCCTTCAAAGCGGCATTTAAGCCTTCTTTGGTAGCTAAATTGTAACCAGCTTCAAAGGCATGAGCAGTATCTAAGACCACCCCAATTCGGTTTTTATCTTCCACTAAATCAATAATCGCTCGAAGTTGCGAGAAATTATAGCCAATCTCACTCCCCATCCCAGCGGTATTTTCCAAAAGCAGTTTAACCCGGTTAGCCACTTTATTAAATGCCTCGTTGATACCAAAAGCGACGTTTTCTATCGCTTTCTCCTCATCGGTTGCCATTCGTTTGCCAACATGCATAATGAGATAAGGAATAGCCAAAATTTCACAACGCTTTAAGTCAGCGATGAGCGAGGCTACCGATTTGCGAAATAATTCTTTCTCTCCAGAAGCCAAATTAGGCAGATAAGGCATATGAACAAAGACCGGGCTCAATCCTGATGTCTCAATATCTTTTTTGAATAAAGCGACTTCTTTGGCGTCTAAGTCCGTGTAACGCCAACCCCGCGGATTGCGGGAAAAAAGTTGGATTGTCTCACAGCCCTTTTTACGGGCGCGCTCAGCAACTTTAGAAAGACCACCACCGATCGAAATATGAAATCCAAAACGCATTTTTACAAAGCATAAATTAACTCTAATCAATAGTCAAGCATTTTTTAATTTTGAAATTGACATTCATTTTCAAAATTGGTAAAATTAAATTATGAAGGATGAACAACAAGTTTTTGCCGACTTTTGTACGGCAAGGAAGTTAAAAAATAGCACTCGACGTAATAAGGTAATTGAAAAGTTTCTTGCCGTCGAAAAACATATCAGTGCCTTAGAACTTTATAACGAACTTCGAAAAGATGGAACAGCAATCGGGTATAGTACGGTCTATCGCACTCTAAAACTTTTAGCCGAATCTGGCTTGGCACGAGAAGTTAATTTTGGAAACCGCGAAACTCATTTTGAACATAAATTCCAACACCCTCACCATGACCATTTGGTGTGTCTGGTTTGTGGGCAGACGATTGAATTTAAAAGTCCGAGGTTGGAGAAATTGCAACTGCAAATCGCCCGAAAGAATAAATTTAAACCCCAAGCCCACAATTTAGTCATTTATGGACAATGTGCTAAATGCTACCGGCTATGAAACTACTTCCTTTGACCAAACTTGAAGCTAACCAAAGTGGCACGATAAAAGAAATTCAAGGGGGCAAAGGAATAATTGCTCGACTCAACGCCTTGGGTATTTTTCCTGGCAAAAAAATCACTAAGATCAGTGCGATGATGTTACGTGGACCAGTGGTATTGCAAGTTGATAATACCGAGATTGCGATTGGTTTTGGTCAAGCCAGTCGAATCATTGTTCAGGTCGAATGAAAACGATCCTTCTGGTTGGCAACCCGAATGTCGGCAAGAGTGTTCTCTTCTCACGACTTACTGGGGTAAAAGTTATTGCATCTAACTATCCAGGAACAACCGTTGGTTTTACAAAAGGCTATATGAAATTGGGTGATGAGAAAGTCTGTGTAATTGACGTACCTGGGTCATACACCTTAGAGCCGACTTGTAAAGCCGAAGAGGTTGCTTGTGCAATGTTAGCGGCGGGTGATTTAATCATCAATGTTGTTGATGCGACTAATTTAGAGCGCCATCTCTATCTCACCTTACAACTTTTGGCACAGAAAAAGCCAATGGTTGTTGCCCTAAACTTTTGGGACGAGACGCAGCATCGTGGCATAAAGATTGATGTTAAGAAATTAGAAGCAATCTTGAATGTACCGGTTGTTCCAACCACTGCCATATCAGGCGAAGGAATAGATATCTTACTTTCTCGAATTAAAGAGGCGAAAATCCCCAGTCGTGATAAAAAAGAGTCAAAAGACCTTTGGCAAGAAGTTGGTTGGATAACACAGCAAGTTCAAACGATTACCCATCGCCATCATACCTTCTGGGATCGATTAAACGAAGCATCCGTTCATCCGGTCTTGGGATTTTTCATCGGTGTTGGTATAATGTATCTGGTCTTTCGGCTGGTTCGATTGGTTAGCGAAGCACTAATTAGCTATCTCCTCGACCCATTTTTTAATAACCTTTATCATCCGCTATTGACAAACCTCTCATTATTATTAAAGCCGGGTAGTATTTTTCACAATATTCTCATCGGTCAACTGATTGATAATAAAATTGACTTTATTCAATCAATGGGTGTACTTTCGACTGGAATTTATGTCGAATTCGGGATGGTATTACCCTATTTACTCTCTTTCTATCTTATTCTTAGTATCCTTGAAGATATTGGTTACTTACCGCGGTTAGCGGTTCAGGCTGATATGCTATTGCATCGAATTGGGCTTCACGGTTATTCGATAATCCCAATGTTTTTAGGATTGAGCTGTAATGTTCCTGGCATATTGGCGACCCGCATCTTAGAGACCCGACGTGAACGATTTATTGCCGCGACCCTAATCTCAATTGCCGTCCCGTGCGCTTCCTTACAGGCAATGATTATCGGTTTAGTTGGCTCAAGGGGTAGCAATTATGTTGGCATTATTTATGTCACATTATTCTTGGTCTGGTTAACCTTGGGCTTTTTAATGAATTTCTTAGTTAAAGGTTTCAGTGCCGAATTGATGATTGAGATACCGCCTTACCGGTTACCAAGATTAAGTTTTTTGATTAAGAAATTATGGATTAGGGTATCTGGGTTTTTGATTGAAGCCGCACCGATTGTTCTGGCTGGTGTTTTCCTGGTTAATTTACTATATAGCTTCAAGGCGTTTGATTTTGTTACCAAACTAACTGCACCATTTATAACAAGACTCTTCGGATTACCAAAAGAAGCAGTAGTTGCTATTTTAATTGGTTTTTTGCGCAAGGATGTTGCGGTAGCGCTATTAGGACCGCTAAACCTCACTACCAAACAATTAGTGGTAGCCAGCACCGTCTTGGCAATGTTTTTTCCATGTATTGCTACTTTTGCGATATTACTCAAAGAACTTGGCATCAAAGATACCATAAAATCAACTGGCTTGATGTTAGGCACAGCCTTAATTGTTGGTTCATTACTCCACCAGATTTTATAACTTAGGTTGCTGGCTAAAAATATTACAAAAGCATAAGAGTTTTCAATTCGTCGGGACAAGTTTTGCCCGAAAAAATTGAAATATATTTTAGTCTAAATGACTTGATTTTTATCTATAATCAATCTTATATTAAATTTTGCCTAGGAACGGTATAGTATGTCTCTCGAATAGCCTTTAATTTTTAGGAAATGGTCAACTTTACATTTAGCCGATAAATGATTAAACGGCCGAGATGCTTTTGATTAGAAATAGATTTTGCGGTCAATTCGACTCTTTTACTTTTATCTAAAAAAGTTATGCTTAAATTAGCGATGAAAATAAGAGGTTCGCATAGGTCAAGCAGTATTAGGAACTATCTCCCCAAGCGACCTAGGGAACTACCTACCGGGCTGCCTACAAGATTGCTCCTCAAGTTGCCTACGGAGCCGCTTCCGAAGTTACCCCCGAACCCACTCTTCAACCTGCTTACCAATCAGTTCCTCAACCAACCTCCTAAGCAACTCTCCAAGCAACCTACGGGGCAACTTAGGGGGCAAGCTACGGGATTACCCCTTATACCATACCCCCACCCAAAGACAAATTATATATAATATCCTTAAATATCATATAGTTAAAAGAAATTTTGGCTTAATTTTTGTGTTAGTTTTAACTAACCTTTTGTGATGTTGTTTTTTTACCGAAGCGATGGCAAAAAACTTAAAAGGTTAAGGAAGCAAGCCAAGTGGTTTAATAACCACTGATATTCTTAAAAATTTAGATAATTACTCCAAGCGCCTTCTACCAAGTCAAAAAGTTTAAAATGAGACCACAAGCCAATCCGGTTATAACCAAACTCCCAGGTAACTTCTATCAGTTACTTCCTAAAGAACGAATGCTAATTTTAGATTATGCCTTAACTTATCCTAATCCGTGCCGTCGTGAATTGGTTTATCGGATGATTGATGAAGGGGTGGTTTTGCTGCACCTTCTTCTATTTATCGGGTATTAAAAGATAAGGGTTAGTTTCTTGTCGGTTAGGGTTATTAGATGAAGAGGAGGCGAGAAGACCGTTTAAGAAAAGAACGAAGGAGCCGGATTGGGTTTGGATGGATTGGTATTTAATAGTCGTGAATTAAAAGGTATCTTGCCAGTCGTGGGATTGGGCATAAACGGATTCATTCGTATTGTCCCAAGCAGAATGGCATTATTGCGCTTGGAGTAAGGTGGTAAACGGGTAAGCCGAAGTTGAATTTTCGGAAATCAAAAGCCAAAAATTATCATTTCTGAGAAACAGTACCCGGTCATACCGAGAGAATTTAATTGTCACAAATTTGACAACGCCAGCGTGCAGTCTGTTCTTTTAACCATTTTGACAAAATCAATCTTAGATTTCTTAACACAATTGAATGGTGTGGGCTTTTATCGTTTCTAAAGGCAATCAGTCTTGAACAAGGAATTCTTTCCCCTAAAAGCAGAATTCAACTTTTTCTTTTCGGCACAATGTTTCATCTTACACTTAACGCAGAATATCGCATTGGTTTTGGTCTTACAGCCAAAGCATTTTAGCTCTAAGGTGTCGTAAGCACCGCAGTAGATACAACAATAAGAATCGCATCTAAATTTTTTACTCAATCGTATATATCACTTTTTTGCCCTTTGTTTTAACTTATTAGCGGCAAAATCTAAGGCTTCTTGGGCTGACATCTTGCCTAAGGTTGCTGGTTCTAAGCCGTCTTCAATCAAAATCTTGCGACCTTCAAACCAAGGTTCTCCTCTTGGCTCAAAGACCGCAAATTCCAGTTGGCGATAGGCTTCACTTAAGCCTGGTGTCTTATCAATCTGCTCCCGCAATCTTGGGTCAGCCAGCGCACTCTTTTGAATCGGCACATAATAAGTTCCTAATGACCAGCGAATCTGATTTTCTGGACTTATGAACCATTTGATGAACTCCCAAGCGGCATCTTTTTGAGTCGGCGACGCAGCCTTAAACATTCCAATATTTGTACCATAGATGATTGAGGCTGGTTTATCCCAAATTGGTAGTGGCGCCATTCCAATTGTAAAACTCTCGACTCCTTTCATTATCGCCCGACGGGCACAACTGAATGGTGTCATAACCAATCTACCTGCCAGAAATTCATCAAGCAAATCGTTACCGGTCCGACTGGTTTGAACCTTATCTTTATAGATTAAATCGAGTTGGAATTGGAGAACTTGGATGGCTTGCGGACTATTGAAAAGAGGCTCTCCCCTATCTTCATCAAAAAGTTTACCACCTTTTTGATATAACATTGAAGCAAATACCCAAATATCTGTTCCGTTACCAGTTGGAATAATCGGATTGCCATCTTTATCTTTTAAATTTCTTAATTTAAGGCAAACCTCTCGAAATTCCTGCCAGGTCTTGGGAAACTCTTTGATACCGGCTTGGGCAAAAATTTCGGTATTATAATAATAAACCGGCACACTTTTATTAAAGGGCAAAGTGATAATCTTGCCATCCCAAGTATTATTTTGAATTAAGACCGGCCAGATATCATCGAGTTCGGCTTGGGTTAAGCCTTTTGGTCCTTTGACATAATCTTCTAATGGTTCTAAGTAATTATTTTTGAGTAGTTGGGTTGTCCAATTCTCATACATCTGGGCAATAGTTGGTGGCGAATTAACTGCCGCGGCGCTCATCAATTTTTGGGCTAAGGTGTTATAATCCGCCATACCAACCAATTTGACACGGATATTCTTATGGGTTGATTCAAAATCCGCCACCATTGATTTCAATACCTTTTCAACATTACCACCCATCGCATGCCAGAAAGTTATTTCAACTTTTTTCGATTTCGGCTGACAACTCACCATCAAGATTAAGATACTCAATAGCAATAAATCATTTCTCATATGATTGAATTTTAGGGTTGCAAAAGTAGTTGTCAATATTTAGCAATTCAATTGACCAATTTCAGAAGCCACCGACAACTAAATTGAAATTTAAGTGCCGGGGTATTTGACTTTCATCGGATTTTAGTTATAGTCCAGGATTCCTTAACCAAAAAGAAGATTTTAAATTGGGGAAGATACTTTAAAAAATTGAATTCGTCACAGACATCGTATCCAGAAGTAAGACTATTATTATAAAGTGGCAATTCATCAAGTATCACCAGATAAAGATCTATAATTGTTAGGTCACAAATGGTCGTTGCCTTATCCTTATTTCCAATCCGTTCCAAATTAAAATGTCAACCATTAAACCGCGGGTCGCAACTGGTATCGTCTAAGAAGTTGGTTTTTTTAAGTCATTAATTCTTTCGACGTATGGTTCGATTGGACTCATTTTGTACCATCCTTTTCTTAAGAGTTTTTTCATTATACCAATTTTAATTTTATTGACCAATTCAGTTAACTGCCCAACCCAAAAGATCGGTACAGGGCAGATACCATGTCCCTGACGAAAACGATTTTTTAGCTATTGACAATACTTAAGCTTTCATTAATATGATTAAAGGAGTTACAAATGGCAGTAATCCAAAAGAAGATTAAACTGGTTGGTTCAAAAGGGAGTAAGGAAGTTTTGGCATTATTTGATAGTGGTGCGACCTACTCTTGTATTCAACCCGCATTAGCCGAGCAACTCGAGGTAATCACCCCAATTCCGGAAAAAATGAGTTTTACCACAGCAAAGGAAGGTGAAATTTTGGAAGCGGAATTTGCCATAAGAGTTAATTTCTATTTAGATGGTTTCCGTTTATCCGATGAGTTTATGGTTATTTCCGGCTTGACTGAACCAGTAATTATTGGTTCAGCAACTTTACAGAAGTGGCGGATGAAATTGGATTTTGAGAATGATGAAGTAATCATTGATCCAAGGGTGACAAAATTGAGGCTATTATCAACAACTTCCTTGACTTCCGACCGAGTTTTAGTAAATTGAAAAGGAGGCTTAGCATGGCTATCCGGAAGCATTATATCGGTTCACTAATTAAAAGAATCGAAGCTATTCAAAGTGAACTTGAGGAATTAAAAAAGAAACTCATTCCCCAAAAAAATAAAATAAAAATCGAGGGACTTTGGGCAGGTTGGCGTGTGCCTAATGAATTAATCGAAGAGGCGAAAAGAAAAATATTTCGAGACGCTTACAATCAATAAAAATGGTTGAACAACGATACATTACTGACACCCATCCAATCATTTGGTTTTTAGCCAAGGATAAAAAGTTATCTAGAACTGCACATCGTCTTTTCTCAAAAGCTGAGAAGTCGGAAGTTGAAATTATCGTCCCGACGATTGTTCTTGCCGAACTCCTTTACATTAGTGAAAAGGGAAAAGCTCCTACCGAACTGAGTGAGGTTTTAAATCGCATTCTGGAAGGTGCTGGGTTCACGATTGTCCCCTTTGACCTTAAAGTATTTGAAGCGATGCTCAAAATGCCAAAGAAATTAGATATTCATGATAGAATTATCGGCGCAACCTCATTAGTTTATAATGCGGATGTCATAACTAAAGACAAGGAATTAATGGAAACTAAGCTAATAAATGTAGCGTGGTAACGATTGTATCTGTGAATGAGATTAAGCATTATAAATTACCAAACAGGTTTCTTTTACTTTTCGAGAGGGAAGGCTTGACCATACTAATTATTTTTAATCGTTTTAATCTTACTTTATATCGCTGTAATTACTTCGTAAAACTATCGACTTCCGACCGACTTTTAGTAAATTGAATTTATGAATAAAGTAAATGAAGTTTTTAACGCTTGAGTTGAATAATCGCAAGACCTGACTTATGACTTCTAACAAACAACTTTCCAAAACCCTTCACGACTCGAAATCAAAGAATAAACTTTATGAAATTGTAAAACCTGTCCCGACGTCAGGTCGGGATTAAAAAACAATTGGACCGTCTTGTTTATCAATTATTCGGAATTAAAGGATAACGTGATACGTTTTGGTTGTTATAAAAAATATCGACAGGGTAACTTGACTTGTTATGGTGTCACTGATGAATTCAACAAATTCTCATGAAATCCGAAGGATAAGCACCAACCGATATCAAGGTAGCACCAATGCGGCAAATTTTTTCAAAAGGCACTTAAGTTTGTCGGAAAGAATTCCAATGTTTCAAGGTCAAGACCTGTCCCAATGTTCTTCTAAGGCTTATTAGTATGAGTATTTTGTCGGACAATGAATATCAAAGAAATTAAACTGGCATTTTCAATAGTATGGCTTGTAATCAGTTTTATTATTTTGCTGATACTTATTACCCCGTTTATCTTTTCGGACACTACTATCGAAGCTTTATCGCCGAAATGCGAGTGGAAAACAAAATATAATAAAGAGTGTTTGCTCTGCGGAATGACGAAAAGTTTTATTCTTATTTCACATCGAAAATTTTCCGAGGCATCGGCATTAAATAATTTCAGTCTTTATCTTTATTCCATTTTCGTCCTAAATGAAGCTGCCATTTTGGCATTTTTAACTCAAAAATTAAAAGAAAGGAGAAGACGTTATGCAAATACTTAGCCTTGTTTGGGGGATATTGGCAATAATCGGAATGCTAGTTGGTTTTACCCCTTGTCTCGGCGCATTGAACTGGCTTAACATACCATTTTCTGGCATCGGGTTAATTATCAGCATTATCGCCCTTGCCACCACGAAAGAGAGTAGCAAAGGCGGTTCGATTGCCGGAGTTGTCTGTTGTGGTATAGCGATACTGTTTGGGATAATTCGCTTGCTTATCGGCGGAGGATTACTTTAAACCAAAACATCGGCTAATATGATGGGGTTTAGAGTATCCGAAATGGTGACCGTAAATCCTGCTTGACAATGAGTAAAAATTTATTAATTTTATCCCTGGTAGTAAGAATGTTAGCTAAAAAACAGTCCTTTTTTGTTATTATAACCAAAGGAGTAGCAAGATGAACGCTATATCAAGGTTTTGCCTTTTACTTGTCTTTTTGGTTTCGTCTTCTTGTGCTAAAACCTCGAAGGAAGCTTTTAAAAGTTATGTTTCGGCTGTTCAAAAAGGTGATGTGAAGAAAATCTCCGAACTGGACTATGAGATAGTAAATCGGATGAAAGAGATGTTTAAGTCGGACAAAGAAAATTTCTTAAAATCTTTTGCTGATGATTTTAGTTTACCTGCAACTACCGCAAATATTGAGTCTTACCGGGGATATCCGCCTTTTGGCGTTAAATCTTGCCAATACGCACCGAAAGTGTTCTTTCCAGCTGATGCCAAAGTCGAAGTGATTGATGTCATCGAAAAAGAGGAATACGGCGAAAAGAAGGCGCTGCTTCAGGTTTCGGTGACTTATCCTGACGGAAAAGAACCTTATCATGTTCAAGAAGTTGATATTGTTTGGCACGAACCGGCAAAGCCGAGCGGTGGTCTTTATATTCCACCAATTAAACCGATACCGATGTTTACGCCCGGATTTTTTGAGCATAACCATCCATTTCGAAATAACCCCAAGTATTTTGCGCGGTATACAGATTACGACTTATCTCTTAAGTTAAAGGAAGTCAAAAAGGCATTACTGAAAATTGAGATGATTTATAACCCAGAAGTCGGAAAGTGGTTTTTTAAAGATGTGCTTCCAGATTTTTCCAAAAGCGAGTATAAGTAGTAGGTGGGAGTAAGGAATGATTAAAGTGAGAATAGAAACAGTTGAAAGAAAACAGTAGGTAACTTGGTAAACTTCACTACTTTAAACAAGGAGGTAAAAATGTGTGAAAAGATTAGAGTTTTTCGTATTGAATCTTTTACTGGTAGCGTCCTTCGCTTTTTTTAATTTACTTGGGTGCCAGAAGAAAGAAAATACACTGGGTGTTATAAGAACTATGGGTCTCATTGGAAATGCTCTTGTTTGCTATGAGACAGACCACTATGGTTGTTATCCTTTCAGCGACGATGCAAATGACTTTTGGAATGCAATTACTTGTTATCTTCCCGGTGGCGAACCTTTTGGAGCAGATGGTAATCCACTGCCCGGAAATTGGCCAAACAACCCCTTTACTGGTAAACCCTATCGTCCCGGTAAAGATATCTTCTATTGCCCTAACGGACTGAAATCTGCGTATGAAGCTAAAATTCTAAATAGCAATGAAAGTGATTGTCCTTACAATAACATAAAAACTAAAGGTCCAAGTGGGACAATCATTGTTTTTACTTTTACCGATTCTATCAAAGGAAGTGTTCGCTACGGCGGATACGCAATATGCGGTTTTGGAAAGAATACAAATCAACCGATTGCAGATATTCACGATAATATTAAAAAATATCTTGTGTTCATTTTAGAGGGAGTTGGAGCTTTGCAACCGGCAAAGGGAAGAAGATGAGCGGATCTGATTGAAAAGCGTGGAAGGTGAAATGATTAAAGTAAGAATTGAAACTGAAGAAAGTAAGATTGTGGAACATCCGATCGACCTTCCAACTTTAGAAAAGTGGATTGAAGACGGGATTTTGACTGCCGACGACGAAATTTGGTCGGATACCTTGACCGGAAGCACTTGGAAAAAGATTGGTGATTTAACTTTATTTAAGAGAACCACCTTAGAAAAACAAGGTGCAGGTTCTCTTGCAATGGAAGATCTGATATCGAGGAAAGAAATTGTCGCTATGAGTACTGAACAAGTGAAAGTAAGGTTTTGCGGTAATTGCGGACGAAAACTCCTGCCCGAGTACAAATTTTGTCCTAAATGCGGTCGAAGTTTAGAAAATGAATAAAATTTATAGTGAATTTAAAAAGTAGCATCGGGGAGGTTTAAGATGGCAGGGTTTTTTATCATTATTTTAGCGTTGGTATTACTTTTTTTTATAGGAAAATACTTCTTTCGACATTTCGTAGATAAAACTACATCTAAAAATCTGAAGCAGCTTTTAACGATATTAGGTATCTGTTTCCTTTTGCTAATAGTTATTGCTATAATTATCGCTGTTAGCGCGAAGTAATGAAAATTAATATCAAACCAGAAAGGAGGCATAATGAACGAACTTATTGGGTATTTTATTTTGGCACTGGTGATAAGTTTCATTATATTCCTAATACTCCGGGAACTAATGTGCTGGTACTACAAGATAAATAAAATAGTATCTTTGCTCGAGGAGATAAGCTCAAGACTTAGTGGAGTAAGAATCTCTCACGAAGGAATAGCAACTGCGGAATCAAAAATTGAAGGACAAACCATATCCTGTGCTAATTGCGGCAAGCCAATATCACTTGGCGACAAATTTTGCCCTTACTGCGGAACTGCATTGAACTAAGATAAGTAGAACAACCTGAGGTTAAAAAGTCTAATTCGGTAATTTTTAAAAGATGGCGAAGTTTTACATAGGACAAATTTATTTAGGAGGTGATGTCATTGAATAAATGGGTAATATTTATGTTGATTTTTTTAGGTCAGACTCCAGCACGACCGGTAAGTTCACCAAGTAGCCCGATTATTGGTCTCTTACCTATTTTCGTTATTATTGTGATTATTATAGTATTAGAGAGATTGATAAACAGACTTCGTGCGAAAAAACGGCAAACGAAAATTTTTGGTTTTACCTGCCCTTGCGGCAGAAAACTGCCCCCACAAGCTAAGTTTTGCCCCAGTTGTGGCAAAAATTGAAGAATAATGAAGTATCTTAGGAGGTGAAAAGTTATGGAAGAAACAACAACAAAGTATTGCACCAACTGTGGTTCGCAAATTGAAGTTGGTATAAGGTTTTGCGGGAATTGTGGCTCAAGGGTTTCATTAACAGAGTCATCAGAAATATCGTCTTCTGGGAACAGGTGTTATTACTGCCAGAGCGAAATGGCTTTAGACGCAATAAGGTGCCCTAAATGTAGCAAATACCTTCAAGAAATCGAAAAAGACAAAAATACCTTCCGCACCTTTAATACTTTAGCAATAATGATGTGTGGTGGTGTTTTTTTTCTTATGATTGCATTGGGACGTGAGTTCTTTTACAATCTAAAGTATAACTCTGGCTTCAGGACATTTATTATCATTTTCTGGGTAATAGGTTTGATATTTGGACTTTTGGCTGTCCCAGCCTGGAATAGATTCAGAAAGAGAACCGGCGAATGGTTGTATTTCTAAAGATACTCAAAAGGCAGAAAAAAGGTATGACGCGTTTTTTACTTTTTACGATTTCCTTGATGCTGATTAATTGTGAGAAGAACCAGTGGGGCCAAAAAATTCCAGCGGATGTGAAAGTTATCTCGGTTAAAGAAATATACGACAAGTTTAAAGAATATCGAGGCAAGAAAGTCTTGATGGAAGGTCGGACATATAAAGCATTTCCGGGTGATGTTTTCTTAAATGATGGAACAGGGAATATTAAGGTTGAATTCCAAGGCGAAACTTCATTGTTTAAGGAAAAGATATCTTGGATTGGGATGAACCCAGACCCTCAAGTATTGCTTAGTCGATTGCAAAAGATGAAATTTGTGCGAGTTTTTGGAGTTGTAGATGTAGACAGAGACTACCCATTAGGAAGTATGTTGCTTGGTGCGAGTCCGATCATAACTGCCAGCGGAATTGAATTACAATGAACAACTATAAGTAAAAAAGGAAATTGAAAGGAGTGGCTCATGATTGCTTTAATTTGGCTCATTTATGTCTTGATTGTTGGAAAGTTTCAGATTTATAAGACAATAGGCTTAAAGGGTAAGGTGGCAAGAGTCTGTGCCATTCTCGGATTTTTGGTCTATTTAGGGGTATCCTTTATAATGGAAACCAAGGTTTTTATTCGCCCAATGATTGACAGTCAAGATTATATTTTACGACTAATTATAATCCCGATTGGATTAATTTTTGTTTCTATGGTGGGAGCGCTTCTGATAGGAATTGCTATTCACGGCAATGATTTTAAACAGACAGTCAAAACTAGATTTAAAGAAGAAAAAACTTCTTACATTACTTGCACCTGTGGTAGAAAACTGCCGCCACAAGCTAAGTTTTGCCCGAATTGCGGCAAACAGATTGAAGTGTGACCAGGAGCAATTATGCCGAATTGTCCGAAGTGTAATAGTTTTGTAAAGGAAGGGCAGAAGTTTTGCACAAAATGCGGGACGAATTTGATGGTGAATGTCAACGTTTTCGCCTGGGAAAAAAGAAAAGATAAAACCACGATTGTTGTTGTTATTATCTCTGTGTCAATTGTAATTATTCTGGCGATTTCTGCGATTAGCTTTTTAATAATTACTAATATGCGGAAAGGTTATACACCAATAGGACCTAAAACGAGAGCAAGCAGGAATTATACACCACTAATGAGACGAGCACGAATGAGCGCAGAGGATTTTAAGAAGTTTGCTGACCTAATGGAAAGAAATATTGAAAGGTATACTGCACGAATTAACTTAATACGACTGAAAGTTCCGATGCAAAATAAAGCAAAATTGTCTGAGCTTGATATGAAAATGAACGACTTACGAACTGCCATAAGTGAATTTCGAACCTATCCAAGCGAAGAAAAATATGAAAAAATAAAAGAACTCTATGAAGAAATCAGAAAACTTTACCGTGAATTGAGTAGTTCGGCAGAGGAAAATTGAGGAAGACAAATACCAAGATTCCTGAAATAAAAAAGAGGTTAAAATGCCGAATTGTCCGAAGTGTAATAGTTTTGTAAAGGAAGGGCAGAAGTTTTGTACAAAGTGCGGGTCAAACTTAGCAGAATTGCTAAAGCCTAAAATCTCACCAGAACTTGCCGCCAGTGTTGATATTCAAGAGAAAAAGATTGCTCAAGAGCCGCTGAATCCGAAACTCTATATTAAATTAGGCGATACTTATCGAGATTATAAGTTCTATGAAGAAGCATTGGTCCAATATCAGAAGGCAGTAAGCATTGATGAAACAAATGCCGAAGCCCATCTTAAATCAGGTGAGGTCTATTATTCATTAAAAAGACTTGATAGAGCAAAAGATTCTTACGAGAAAGCACTCAAACTTCAACCCGAATCATTAGAA
>JBDRUX010000005.1:0-47777 GCA_039801565.1 Caldifarciminota bacterium | reverse complement strand
ATGGGCGTGTCAGGGTTCTTATCTGGACATGAAAGAATTAGAAGAATGGGATCGAAAAAACGGTATTTCCGATACCGAAAAATCAACTATTGGAGTATGAAATTGCAGACAATTTGTTACTTGACCTAAGTAGAGACACAATCCTGTCGGTAAAATTACGAGTGTGACCAGTTTAAACACCGATCTAACTATGGAAACCAGGTTTCGATAGGGAAGCTACTTCGGGAGCAGGCACGTAAGCTGGCTTCCTATAAATTCAAACTATTCCCGACCGGTCGTCAGAACCGGTTTTGAAAGAAAGCAGGAATTTAATCACCGAGTAATTTTTTGAATAGTTTTAGAGAGAATTTATGCCGAAGACGAAAATAGCTATGAGTTTACTCAAATTAGAATTTCGGTAATTTACAATAAATGAAAAACAAACTATGAATTAACCAATTAAAAATTGGTTTTAATTAAAGAGTTATTTGAAGGATGTTTTAAAAAAATTTATGAAATATCTCTTCAACGGTTTAAGTTTGATTACAAAAATCCCACCATACAATTATTGTTTATTTTTAATAAACCTTGATATCATAACCAAAGAATTTTAAACCACAGTTTGAATTAGAATTGATAACAGGGTATTTTTCTGGTCTATAACATGAAATTAGGTCTTGAATAGATGATTTACCAAATCCAAATAATTTGTGTTTGCATTCTTCCATTCTCAAATCGATAGGTTTCGAATCATCATGCAAAAGCTCGTGCCAAGCTGTTTTTATTGTTGATAAAGCATTATTTCTGGGATTCAGAAATTTCTTTTTTGCCATTGCTAAATTCATCGCATGAATACAAGATACAATTGACTTAATATCAATTCGCTTTAGTTTACTGATTCTTCTCGGTGAGAGTAATTTTTGAACCGTCTTTATTCTATTTAAACGAGATTCGGCAGATTCAAAAACGCTGGTTGGTAGCCATTTTTTGTATTGAAGTATGTATTTTTTTAATTCTATAATTCTTTTTTCATCTGGTAGAACTCGATATTTCTTTCTTTTAAATTTTTTAGAAGGGCAGTTTGGATGCTCATGATATAAATAATTTAGAAAACTATCGATCTCGTGATAGATTGGTACATTTTCCCAAACTCTTTTAACATGCTTTTCGTAGACTTGTTTGAAGTGATTATATGCTTTTAAATAATTAGGGTAATCTTTAAAAACTTTAATTTTAGTCGGAGGTTCTGGTAATTCAAATAGGTTTCCCCTTTCTTTACTATGAAACGGTTCTTCTCTTTTTACTTTATATTTATGGCGAGGAATCCAAGAAGAAGCAACTTTTTTTGAGATTTGCCACCAACCCAGAAAGACTTTTGCACATTTTTCGGAATCTAAAAGAATACCGATTTCATATCGTTTGGAAAAAGCAAATCCGCTAAGATTGGCTGAAGTTATTATTGCATTATTGTCAATAATATATATTTTTGCATGTAGTCCAGATAGTGTTTTTATTTCAGCTCGATTTTGAAATTTTTTGATTGTATCAGATTTTATATATTGTTCATTGGAAGTATCGGTAATAAGTCGAACATCAACATCGGTATCAGTTATCCATTTTGTACCAATTATTCGTTCAACATTATCCCAATTACCTATAAAAGGAACCGCTATCCACAACCGATTTTTAACTTTATCGCACAATTCTCTTATAGTATTAACCAGTTGCTGACCTGTTATTATTTTTTGAAAAACCAATTTATTGGTTTCGATTTTCAAATTTAACATCTCTTTATGTCTTGAATTATTGTAATCACAAAGATTTGGTCTTGCGTCTTGGGAAAGTTTCTCGGATTGGCACTACCTGGATAATGAACGATGTCTGCATTTCGGATTTCACAAAGATTCATAAGATAGTCATAATTTACATTATAACTACTAAAGCTAACCCTGTCAATATTTTCTAAACCATTGTAACACCCCTCGTTATCCTTTGGTTCCAAGTAATTGATGGACAAAATAAATTGATGTAGTCTAAGAGGTAGGTTGAGAATTTGACTAAGGAAATAGAAAAGGAATAGAATAAGAACGAAATCAAGAGCTGGGTTAGGCAAATTAATCGGTGGTAGTTTGTCGTATTGACTAATCAATAGCCGGTTAAATGGCTTGGGGGGAGAAGAAGTCTGAAGGCAGCCAGCGGATTGCTTGCTATACGAATTGTCACAAAGTGTAACGAGATTAATTAGACAGTACTCTTCATCGAATAGATTTGTTTCCTTTCGTTTATAATTAGTGTTTTAAACGAAAGTTAAACTTGAGTGCGTTATTCTTTTATCTCGACAGTAGCATTAGGGTCAAAGGGGTTAATCCGCATCGCTAAAGAGAAGAGATAAGGATAATTGAGTTTTAAATATCTCATATAATCTACCCATTCGGCAAGCAAAAGGCGATGGGCCCGTCTAATGTCATTGCCAAGATGGTCATAGTCGGCTCGGCTTAGGTTCTTTACATCGTGCCGATTTTCTAATTCCTCAGTTAAATGAAATACTGCCCGTAGTAATTCCGTAAAGGTTTCGTGTTCAAGTAAATTGGGATTTTCTAATAGTCGGAGCAAAAAGTTACGCTTGCTAATCAGCAGTTGTTTCAATTCGGCTAAATCACCCCTTTTACTATCAATCTTACATTCGTAATGCTTGAGCTTCTTAGTAACATCTAAGAATTTTTTTTCTGACCAGTCATCTTTAACAATTAGTTCCTGGCGAATCCGTTCCGAATCTTGGTCAAAATTGGCAAAGGATTTTAAGAGTTTCATCCCGACCTCGCTAAAAAAGGCACCAATGACCATATTGAGTTTTTTGAGCACCGAACTCTTTTCCCGCTTGGATAGTAATTCATCAATGATTAAAGTAACCAAGAGCACCTGAATTGGTAAGAATGCAATATCACCGAGCAAATAGATGAAGATATGGTGGGGGTCGTGAAAGATTGCGTAGTGAAGCAGATAAATCATCGCCGCTAAGACAACCAAAAATAAACCCAAAAGGATTTGCCATTTAATCCGTTTCATTTTGAATTTCTAATAAATAGACAAACCCGAAGGGAATTCCATACCACTGTTTAATTACCGAGTTAAAATCAATTTAGAACTAATCGTCGTGTTGTTGATTTTAAAACGAATAAAATAAACGCCGCAAGCAAGTTGAGAAGGCAAAGTCAATTTATGTTCACCCTTAGTAAGATTGCCGGCAAAGAGATTTTTCACCCAACTCCCAGTTTTATCGTATAGGTCAATTTCAATTCTTGCCGCTTCGTTCAGGTAGAACTTCAAATTCGAACCCGGCTTAATCGGATTGGGTGCCATTTTTAAGTTACGAAAAACTCTTTCGGATTTTTTCTCAAAAATTCCGACTTGTGCCGGTTGGTAAAGTCCGGTTCTTGCCATATCGAAATGGTAAGTTTGCCACTCCCAACTCATTCGGCTAAATGGCACGCCAGCTTCCCAAATCGAGACTTGCATTTCGGATTCATAGGCAGAGACTGCAATAATATCCATTGAATCGTCGCCATCCACATCAGCCACGGTCGCACCATTTAAATAGGTGAAACCAAAAGTCCGTAAGGGCCAACCCGCAACTGGAGTCCCGTCGTGATGAACCGCATAAAGATAACCTGCGGTATCAGCCGTAGTCATTAAATTACTACTAAAGATAATCTCCATATCACCATCACCGTCAATATCAGCTACCGTGATATTCCCTTCGGCTGCATCGCCATTGGGTTGAAAAATTGGAAAACCGTTTAAAACCGAAGCATTGTCATCAAACGCATATAAGACATCAGCCGCTCCGCCAACTATGCCCGATAGACCGCAGATAATTTTTAAATCGTGATTGCGATACAAATCAGCAACAGTTGGGGGGCAATAGGTCCAGCGCGAAAAATCAAAGGGCCAACCATTCATTAAAATGCCGTTGTGGCGCCAGACATAAACGCCACCACCATTCTGATGCATCGCCGTGATTATTTCTAAGGTATCATCACCATCAACATCAGCTAATGCGGCTGATTGATAAGAGAAGTGACGGCCATTGGGAGTTGTTTGTGGCCAGCCCTCAAGGATTCGACCATTAGGGTCAAAGACATAGAGTGAATTATAAGAATAGTAGATAATCTCTTTCACACCATCAAGATTTATATCCGCAACCGCTGCGGTACCGGTCGGCACATGGTCAAGAGAACAAGGCCAGGCTGATGAGAACTCAGTGCCATCATAACGGAGCACATGGAGATGACCAATTGGCCAATCTCTTTCGCCAACAATTATCTCTAAGGTATCATCGCCATTGACATCAGCCAAGCAAGGACTTTCGGCAAAATTACCATTATGCGGTCCAGTAAATGGCCAACCTGGTTTGTTATTACCATTCTCGTCAAAGAGGTAAACCTTGCCACCGGAAGTTAGTCCACGGGTATTAACGCAGATTTCATAATCGCCATCCAAATCAACATCAGCCACAGCTGCCGCATATTGCCCAGCATTATTTAAAGTTCGGGGCCAACCTGGATACAAAGTTCCGTCAAAGCGCCAGACATAGATTTGGTTCATCGTGGTTGGACGAATCACTTCTAACTTGCCATCGCCATCGAAATCGGCTAAAGCGATACCACGCGCTGGAGCAAAAGTAGGATAACTGGTCGTCTTCACCGGCCAGCCGGGGAGATAGGGTAATTCTTCCGAACTTGCGATAATTCCAACGCTATTTACCTTTTGGATTTGATTTACAGTCGGAACTTCACTTGCTTCATCAGTGACATCAATCTGAAGTAATTGAGCAATTACAGTAATTATAAATAAAAACATGAAAACGGCGATTCGTTTCATATTTCCTCCATTTCTTTTTATAATAAAATTCGGATTCTTCAAAGTCAAGTTTTTTTGGATTAATCACACAAAACGAACGATTCATTAATACAAGGAAGTAGGAATTCATCGGATAGTCACAATGATTTAATATCCAACCCTTATGACGCCTTAGCTTAATGTATTTGCTGTCAAGTCTGGTAAACTTTCTTTTAGGCAACCAAACACCATTCATCTAACGCTTTTTCTGCCCATATTTCTTTAAATCGTCCTTCCGTATCTCAATCCGCCTGAGGCGGACCAAATTCTCATTGAGTTCAAAACTGCCTTAACCGCTCTTTGATTCGTTTATCCGGTAAAACGAATTTTCGAAATCCCACCCAGATTCAACAGGTAAGACAGTAGCCCTTGCGGTAATGCACCTAAAGATAAACTCTGGCAGTAGCAAGATTCCAATCTCTGATTACCCGGTTAGTATGAGAATGCATTTCCTTCAGGACTTTTGGCAATAGGCACAAAGTGGAATAAAGTAGAAATCTGGGACCAGATTGATGACCGCCTCTTAGCAATTTTCCTTGACCCATTGGCTGGTGATTTTTACTCGAGTAAAAGGGAAGTAATGTTTGATAGTTAGACGAACAATTTTGTTTTTCTCTCTTTTTGCTCATTATATGCGACTTTACCGTTACTTTAAGCATTCTTTTCTCTTTAAATCTACCAACCTTTTCAGAGACGAACCAAAAAGAGAAATAATCCATTAAAAACTGAAACAAAGAAGTTAAAAAAGTTGTTGACAAGGTCAGTTTTTAGGATATACTTTTTTTAGTGAAAGGAGGTAGCGATGAAGTGGTTATTGCGAATTTTTATCGCAATCCTTGCCCTGAGTTATAGTGTCTGGGCAGAGACTGATGCGGTAAGCTGTGGCTGCGGTATTGAGTTACTTAATGGATTAACCCGAGATGCGAAGCATAGGTTGATTGAAACGAGACCAACCGCTTATCCAAGACCAACGATTGCCAGTTTCCGAGGACCATCAAATCATTTGCGCACCCAAGTTGTCGCGGAAAATGATGAATCAAAACCGGAAATCTTCTCACCATTTTCCCTTTTTCAACGCGAAAAGCCATCAAAGAAATTACGGAAAAATACTACTAATACATTAGATTTGCAATTACAAGAGTTCTTGCTCGATACCACGCTTAACTTTGGTCCTGCCCCAGGTGACCAGGACTTTGCTGATATTGCCTTTGACGGCACAAACTACTTTGTCGTCTGGCAAGATTGGCGAAATGGCGATATTTATGGGGCAAGGGTGACAAGTGCCGGAATTCTTTTAGACACTTTCGGTATCCCAATCTGCACCACTTGGGCTACTCAGGAATATCCTTCAGTAGCTTTTGATGGCACAAACTATCTGGTGGTCTGGGATGATGTTCGCAACTTTGATTTTGATATTTATGGCGCCAGAGTTACACCAAATGGAGTTGTCTTAGACCCAGAAGGTATTCCAATTTCAACTGCACTTTATGACCAAACCCTACCATCAATTGAGTTTGATGGGACTAATTATCTCGTTGCCTGGAATGATTTCCGAAATGGATGGGAATCGGATATTTATGCCGCAAGGGTTACCCCGAATGGTACTGTTCTTGACCCGGATGGAATTGCAGTCTCAACCGCGCCCTATGAGCAAACCATTATGTTAAGAGGGATTGCCTTTGATGGGACAAATTATCTTTTGGTCTGGCACGATGACCGGGATGGCGATTATTATTATGATGTCTATGGAGCAAGAGTAACGCAAACTGGTGTTGTGCTTGACCCAGATGGTATCCCAATCTCCGTTGCCCAAAACAATCAGGGTTTTGCTCAAGTCGGTTTTGACGGCACAAACTTTTTTGTCGTCTGGCTCGATGACCGAACTATCTACGAAGATTATCGAATTTACGGGGCAAGGGTCACAACCGGAGGAGTTGTCATTGACTCGAATGGTATTCAGATTACTCAGTACTTCAGTGTCTATCCGTCAGTTGACTTTGATGGTACGAACTATTTTGTCACTTGGACTGATGGCAGGTCGGGCTGGCAAGCTGATATCTACGGGTCTCGGGTCACCACTACTGGTATTATTTTAGACCCCGAAGGTATCCCAATCGCAACTCCTGATGAATCTGACCAATGGATGTCGGTTATTTTATTTGATGGCACAAGATATTTTACCACTTGGGCGGATTTTCGAAATGGCTACTCGGATATTTATGGGGCAAGGGTAACAACTGGTGGCACGGTTCTTGACCCGGATGGAATTCTTTTAGACTACGGTTATTTCAGTCCTGAACAAAACTCTTCAGCAGTTGCCTTTGATGGCACAAATTACCTTGTTGTCTGGACCGATTATCGTAATGGCGAAGCCGATATCTATGGTGCTCGGGTAACACCAGGTGGTGTAGTCCTTGACCCAGAAGGGATTCCAATCTCAACTGCTTGGGATTATCAAGAATTTCCAGCGATTGCTTTTGATGGAACGAACTATTTAGTGGTCTGGCAGGATTATCGGAATTGGGAGTTTGACATTTATGGTGCTCGGGTAACTCCAACTGGAGTTGTGCTTGACCCGGATGGCATTCCAATTTCAACTGCATCTTATGACCAGTATTCCCCTTCCCTGGACTTTGATGGCACAAATTATCTGATCGCTTGGATGGATGAGCGTAGTGGTGATGAATCTGATATCTATGGTACAAGAGTTAGCCGTGCCGGTACAGTTCTTGACCCTAATGGCATTCCTATTTGCACGGCAACTTATGACCAATATCCGCCAGATGTAGCATTTGATGGCACAAATTATTTCGTAGTTTGGGATGACGGACGGAGTGGCGAATATTATGACATCTATGGTACCCGGGTAACAACTGGTGGATATGTGCTTGAGCCAAATGGTATTGCAATTTCAACCGCTCCGTATGAACAATGGTTTCCTCAAGTCGCTTTTGATGGCATACATTACTTTGTAGTCTGGCAGGATGACCGGGATGGCGATTGGTATTGGGATGTTTATGGGACAAGAGTTAATTTAGGCGGTGTTGTGCTTGAACCACAAGGTATTCCAGTCTCGACTGCTGAAGAAAGCCAATACAATCCGACCCTTGCCTTTGATGGGACAAATTACTTGGTGGTTTGGACCGATAATCGTAACTGGGCTGCAGATATTTACGGTGCAAGAGTTACCTCAGCTGGAACTGTGCTTGACCCCCAGGGAATTGAACTCATCAATCAACTTGAACCCCGTTTTGACCCAAGCATTGTTAAAGGACCAAGCAGTCAACTTCTCCTGACCTTTACCGGTTATGTGCCATTGTGTGGGGCTACAAAGATTTTGGGTGCATTCTATCCCAGTCCTGGCATCACCGAAGACATTACAACGAAGATAGATTTTGGATTTAAGGTCTTGCCGAATCCGATAAGAAAGACCGGTATGGTCGAATTGACTTTGGCGAAAGAGAGTGAAATTGAACTGGCGCTCTTTGATGTTTCCGGTCGAAAGGTTTCGACGATTGTTTCTGGTATTTATCCTTTAGGCATTCACCAGATCCAATTCAACACAAAAACCATAACTCCTGGTCTCTACTTTTTGAGGTTGAAAATTGAAAAGCAAAGCTTAGTGACAAAGGTTATAAACATAAAATAAAAAGAAGCGTCAATTAAATGGGAAAAGAACAAAAATTCAACTGCAAAGATTGCCTGGACAATGTCTTACTTGACTGTAACTCAAAACCGAGCCATTGCACAAACGGATATTCAAAGAGCGGGTCAATTACCTAAAGAACCAAATAGCAACCGAGTAATCGCTCAGCACTAATCCACAAAGTAATTTGGGAGGCGTTCTGCTCTGGCGCCTCCCAAAATGCTTTCTTGACTGGGTTCGAAGCAACTTCCCAAATTATGGAAACCGGGTTTCCATAATTTCTTAACTGCGAACCAGTCTGCCAGCCTATCGCGGAGCCGGATTACGAGAAAATGTAGCGGTGCGATTTATCGCACAAAAAGGGCATGTTTTTGTTAAAAACCAGTAAGAAACCTTCGAGGTAGCAAAATGTTAAATTGGTACTGGTAATTTCCCTGCTTGACAAGAATCGAAACAGACCTATAATATGAATGAGTAGGCATATGCCTTCAATAAAACGAATCCTCTCTCTCGAGAATAATCCGCTCAATTTCCCCAAAATTTAGCCGGTTCCATAATTCAAAGCGGTTATTTATTGTTCACGCCGGAATCGGTTTTGTTTGGAAAGGTTTCAGTTTTTGGGCTGGTCGGAAACCTTTCCAAATCTTATTTTACCAGCCATTGACAAAATGCAAAAAGACCTTAAAATATAAGGAGGTTAAAATGCATAAAGTTCAATTACCATTTGTCCTTTTGTTACTCTCGGTAATTTCTCTACAAGCACAATGGATATATCTGCCTCCAATACCAGACCCTGCTGTAATTGGTCCTGGCGGCGGCATTACTTATGGTGGTGGTTATATTTGGGCAATCGTTGGCAACGATGATGATGGTTTTTATGCTTATGACATTGGTCAAGAAGATTGGATTACTCTTGAACCAGTTCCTGAAGATATCTTTTATGCGGGAGCAATCGCTTATGAGACCGGAGGCGAAAAGAGAGTTTTCGTTGTAGCTAGTATTGAAGATGAACCCGACCAACTTTTCATTTACACAAAATATCGTCCTACTGGTTATGAGGGCGAATGGAATGACCCTGATGAGTACCCGATTTATCTCCCGGAAAAGCAAGATTGTGGTCCTGGTGTCTCACTTGCTTATCAACCATTAGGTTATCCCCAGGTCGGAGGTTGGTTATATTTGCTTCTTGGTGGTGATACACAAAAATTTTACGGTATTTTTATTACTGATACCGCAGTTGGTCCACGAGGCGCAATTCGTTATGAATGGAAACGTTTGGCTGATATTCCGTTACCGGTTACTGCTGGTGGTGCCTTGTGTTATGATGCATATTCCAAATCCCTTTTTGCCTTAGTGGGTGGTGGAAAACAGCTAATCTACCGGTATGATATAAATTCAAACATTTGGGACCTTCCCGGTGACACGCCTTTACCTGCGAATGACGGTTCTTCGATTATTGCCGGACCATCTGCTCCTAATCTCTATAGTCGTCTTGCTGCAATATTTGGTTGGAGTGCGGCGATAGATACGCACCGAATATGTTACTTTCGACCACCTTATTATTATTGGTATCCTCATAATAGTCCTCTTCCAGCAATTCTTGGTTCTGGTGCTTCCCTTGCCTATGAGCCAAGAGCCGATGACTTGTATTTGGTTATTGGTGGTGAACGACCGTATTTCTATTATAATCCATTCCCATGGTCTATAGAAGAAGGTCCGCAAACACAAAAAACGATTGATTTATCTCAAAAAACGAGAATTTCTTATGATTTTGATAAAATCGTAATTCATTATTCAACCGATGCTGCAACACACGTTGGAATTCAGATTTATGACTTAATGGGTAAACGAGTAAAAACGCTCCTTTCGACTGATATCGGAAAAGGTGAACATCAAGTTGTTTGGGATAAAACCAATAATTCAAATCGAAAAGTCACAAAAGGCGTCTACTTTATTACGATTGATAAAGAAAACAAAAAAGAAGGTTTGAAAGTGATTATAAGATAAAAAACGAGGGACAGGGGTATTTTACTCCTGTCCCTCTAAATCTGTCTAAAATGAAAAAATTATTATTTCTTTTACCAATTCTCATTTACGGACAAGTCATAGACACGGTTATCCCACTCTTTGATACACCACGAGAGCGATTCCTTTATATTCCTGAAGGTAATAAATTATATGTCAATCTTGACCAATCCGGGAGACTCCTGGTTTTAGACTGTTCAACTTATGCCATAAGAAAGATTATCCAATTGCCCCCAGACCATTTCCCTTGCTCAGTTTATCCGTTCTGGCATCGCCAAGGGCATAAAATATATTACACATTCAATATAAGACCAAGAAGAATTGCGGTTATTGATAATCGGACCGATTCAATAATAAAATGGATTAACTGGCCGGCTATGACACCCGTAGTCTATAACTCAAAAACTGATAAAATCTATGCCAGCGGTAACGGTTCGATTGCAGTGATTGACTGCGAAACCGATTCAATAGTAAAAATCATTTCTCATCCGTCATATCATTTAGGTGTGATGCTTTGGGATTCGATTGGTGATAAACTTTACACTGGGGACTGGCAATGGGGGTCGGATAGGGTGATAGTCCTTAATTGTTTAAACGATTCAGTCATTGCAGTAATTAATACAAGAGTAACTGTGCCTTACCAAGCAGTCTATCACGCCCAAAGAAGAAAACTATATGTGGCAGGTGAAGAAGGACGAACCGGTGCGGTGATTTGTACAAAAGGTGACACGCTGATTAAAAATTTGTATCCAATTTATTCTCCATGGCCAATTGAATATCTAATCATTAATGAACTTGCAGATAGGGTCTATTGGCCCAGTAGTTATCATCGCGGTGAGTTATTTGTAGTTAACTGCGAAACCGATTCTATTATTAAGACGATTGAACCAGGACCTTCTGTTTTTGATGGCTTGCGATTAAACCATTCAAGCAATCGGTTATATATTGGGTCTGCAGATACTGCTGGCACAGGTTATCCGTATACCCTTTTGCAAATCCTTGACTGCCAAAATGATTCAATCATCGCTAAAATTCGGTTTGGCTGGGGTGGTGTAGGTATGGAATACGATTCAATACACCGGAAGATTTATATCGGTGATATAATAGATTCGGCACTTTATGTAATTCGAGATGATATTGCAGGGACCGAGGAAAGCCAGCGAGCAATTAATGCTTATCATCAACCGTTTGAAATTTATCCCAATCCGGGGCGGTCGGTTCTCACTATCCGCTTGTCGCTTTCCGTTGACCGCTCCCCGCTCAATGTTCCAAACTTTGTGCTAAAAATCTTTGATGTCTCAGGGAAATTGATAAAAACGATTGTCACGCCTGAGGATAGGAATAAATTGAAGGTATCGCTAAAAGGAATAAATCCTGGAATTTACTTCTTGGAATTTGGTAAAATGACTCAAAAGTTTCTGGTTGTTAAATAAGTGCGGGTAATGTTTGATTTCGCCAAGCCGAATTGGCTATCAGAATGAAAAGCAAAGGGCTCTAAATGTCGCGGTTAAATTTTCTGCAGTGCAAGATAACATTCATTTCTCTTATCACTTTGCATTTAACATTTTTTACTTCCTTTACTGCCCAGTGGTTGGAGACGACGATCTTTGTCCCGGATTCGTTTTGCGGAATAATTTATCCCAAAGCTTTCGCCTATAATATTACCAATAATAAAATCTATGTCGGTGGTAAAAAAGGTGATTGTGTAATCGTGATTGATGGCGAAACTAACGAAAAGATTGCTAAAATTATGACCGGGTCTCGTATTTATACTTCGGACTGGAATGAAGCCAATCACTTAGTCTGGAATGCCACCAATAACAAAGTTTACTGCGCTAACCAGTATGCCAGTAATAATGTGACAGTGATTGACGGGGCAAGTGACTCAGTAATCACAACTATCCCAGTTGGAGGTACACCTTATGCCTTGGTTTGGAATGCAACTAATAATAAAATCTATTGCGCTAATTGGGCAACACTTACTGTTACAGTAATTGATGGGGTAGGCGATTCAGTAATCGCAACTATCCCGGTTGGGCTCAAACCTTATGCTTTGGCTTGGAATGCCACCAATAATAAGGTCTATTGCGCCAATTTGATAGCAACGATATTACCGTGATTGATGGGACAAGTGACTCAGTAATCGCAACTATCCCAGTTGGTAACGGACCTTGTGCTTTGGCTTGGAATGCCACCGATAATAAAGTCTATTGCGCCAATTATAATAACTATAATTTGAGTGTTATTGATGGGACGCTGGATACGGTAATTGCAACCATTCCAGTTGATAACGGTCCTTGTGCTTTACTTTGGGATTCAATTAGCAACAAAATCTATTGTAATAATCGTTTTAGCGATAATGTAAATGTGATTGACGGTGCGCTGGATACAGTAATTGCCAATATTTCGGTTGGGAACAGACCGTTTGCCTTGGGTTGGAATGCTACTGATAATAAAGTCTATTGCGTCAATGCCGGTAGCAACGATGTTACAGTAATTGATGGGGTGGATAACTCAATTATCACAACTATCCCACTTAACGGCGGACCATATGCCCTGGTTTGGAATGCAACCGATGACAAAGTTTATTGCGCCAATTATTATAGTAGCGATGTGAGTGTAATTGACGGTGCGTTGAATACGGTAATTGCAACCGTTTCGGTTGGCAAAAAACCTTGTGCTTTGGTTTGGAACGCCACCAATAACAAAGTCTATTGTGCCAATTCCGGTAGCCACAATGTAACCGTAATTGATGGGTCGAGTGACACGGTAATCAAAACCGTCTCAGTTGGATATACTCCTCGTGCCTTAGTTTGGAACTCTACTAATAATAAGGTCTATTGCGCTAATTACAATAACTCCAGTTTGAGTGTTATTGATGGGACGCTGGACACGGTAATTGCAACCATTTCGGTTGGCAACAGACCTTATGCCTTGGCTTGGGATTCTACTAATAATAAAGTCTACTGCAGTAATTATTTGAGCAATAATGTCACTGTGGTTAATGGAACAAACGATTCAGTTATTACTGCCATTCCAGTTGGAGATTATCCAGGCACTTTGGTTTGGAATCCAATCAGCAATAAGGTCTATTGCGCCAAAGAGTGGAGCGCGAATATTACTGTGATTGATGCGACGAGCAACACAGTTATTACAACTGTTCCGGTTGGCTACGAACCTTTATCTTTAGTTTTGAATGCATTCAATAATAAGATTTATTGCGCTAATAGAGGAAATAATACTGTTACAGTGATTGATGGAGCTTCCAATTTAGTAATTACAACGATAAGAGTGCAAAACCGTCCTTCGGCTTTGGTCTGGAACTTAATCAACAATAAAATTTACTGTGCTAATAGAGGAAGCAATAATGTTACTGTGATTGATGGGGTAAATAATTCAGTGGTTTCAACAATCCCAATCGGGGACGAGCCTTTGGCTTTTTGTTGGAATTCGATTCAGAATCGGGTCTATGTGGCAAATCATTCTGGGTCAAGCATCTCAGTAATAAGAGATGTGAGGCCCGGAATTGAAGAAGACCACCAGCCGTTGTCCGCTGACCGCTTACCGCTTCAAATCTATCCGAATCCGGCAAGGTTATTTCTCGCTATCCGCTTACCGCGCTCCGCTGACCGCCAAAATATAAAAATCTTTGATGTGTCAGGAAATTTGATAAAGGAGATTGCTCTTTTGGCTAATGACCAAGAGATTAAAATATTACTGAAAGGATTCAATCCCGGAATCTATTTCTTAAGACTTAACAACCAGACCAAAAAGTTTCTGGTTGTGAAATAAGTTGGAGCGGTGCGATTTATCGCATTCCAAAAATTAGAAGTTAGTTGAACAATTTAAACGATTGAATAAGTTTGAACGGTTCTCTAACCCACCCAGAAATTGGTGATTAGTGGCAATGGTAGGTACTGGTGAAAATAATGAGGCGGTATCGAAGCTTACCTGCGTCCAAGTCTACAAGTTTGCCTATTAGCCAAATTATGAGTCAACCTCTCTGACTGCCTACGAACCAAACACTCAGCCAGCATCGAAACCAACCTCAAAACCCGCATTTTACACTTCTCCTATGCCAAATACCCAGGCATCCGACAAGTCAAGCCCAAGACCTACCCTCGATACCGCCCCCTACACCGCCTACGAGGTAGCCAGGGGGTAGCCCCAGGCTAGCCGCTTATGATATGTCAATAGGGCATTAGATATGAAAAATCAATAACTTAAACGATTGCTAATTAGCGAAGCCAATTTCTTAAACAGATTCAAAAAAATTGGATGGTTGCTCCTCATTATAGTAATTAACTTCACTGATTTATAAGTCCTTTAAGATGGATTTAAGGCTTTGGATTGAACGGTTGAAGTATTGGTGTTTTCGGTTTTTAATAGACCCCTTAATTGTTGGCAGGAGCCCAAAGTTGGCATTCATCGGCTGGAAGTTTTTATTTGGGGTAGTAATATATTTGATAAGTCCGCCTAACATTGTCTCCCGAGGCAGAACAATTGGCTCTTTACCCAAAAGAATCTTTATCGCATTGATACCAGCCAAAAGTCCAGTCCCAATTGATTCAACATAACCCTCAACACCGCATAATTGACCAGCAATAAGAAGAGTCTCGCATTTTATAGTCTGAAGCGTTGGCTTAAGAATTTTTGGTCCATTGATATAGGTATTACGATGGACACTACCGTATCTTAAAAATTCGGCATTTTCTAATCCCGGGATTAGCCGAAAGACTCTTTCCTGTTCTTTCTGCCTTAATCGGGTCTGAAAGCCAACCAAATTGTACATTGTCCCTTCTTGATTCTCTTTACGCAGTTGAACCACCGCATAAGGCATCTTGCCAGTCTTCGAGTCAATTAGTCCCACTGGTTTCATTGGACCAAAAAGCAGGGTCTCTTTACCGCGTTTGGCGATTTCTTCAATCGGCAAACAACCTTCAAAGAACTTTTCTTCTTCGAAATCTCGTAAGGGAAACACTTCGGCATTAATTAATTCGTTATAGAACTTTTCGTATTCCTCTTTGGTTAAAGGAGCGTTAAGATAATCGGCGTCTTCCCGATACCTTGAACCGAAGAAGGTCTTGTTATAGTCAATGGAATGGGCAGCAACAATCGGTGAAATTGCATCATAAAAAAATAGATGCTCTTCGCCCAAAAAATTACTCAATTCTTTACTGAGGGATTCTGAAGTTAAAGGACCAGTGGCGATGATGACAATGCCGTCTTCAGGAATTTTGGTCACTTCTTGACGGATAATCTCAACATTGGCAAATTGTTCAATCGCTTCAGTCACCGCTTGAGCAAATTTTTCGCGATTTACGACCAGTGCCTTACCGCCAGGGATTTTAGTCTTTTCGGCACACCTTAGCAATAAAGAGTCTAATAATCGAAGTTCGGCTTTGAGTAACCCGTGGGCATTGGTTGGTTCATCCGATTTTAAGGAGTTGGAACAGACCAGTTCGGCTAAATAGTTGGTCTTATGAGCAGGCGAAATATAATACGGTTTGGCTTCGAATAATTTAACCTTGATTCTCCTTTTAGCACATTGGTAACAAGCTTCTGAACCAGCTAAACCACCACCAATAATAGTAATTTCATTGCCCATTACATATTGTTAAGAATTTGATTTAAAATATCGAGTATTTAAATCTAATTAGTCATTAGAAATTAGACATTGGAAATTCTAATAAAGTCCCATCACCTTTCTGCCTATTGGATATTCGACAAAATAACCTAAATCAACAATGAATTTCTCTTTGGGTTGAATTTCACGAGTATAAGTAAAAGTACCAATATCTTTATCCTCTTCATCGGATTTTGGTTCAAGTTTGGTTAGTTTGACCGTTATCTCTTTTTGCTGCGAAACCGGAATTTGTTCGACCAGAGTGAATTTTACTGGTTTGGTGTGATAATTTTCAATTACGGTTTTGAATAGGAATTCAGTCCTTTGCCGTTTATTACCGGTTTTTGCGGTGAAGGTTTTGATTAAATCGTGTTTAACTTTTACCCGTTCGTCAATGCCAAAACTGACTTCGGTTGATTCTTCGGGAGCAATGCTTAAAATTCTCGTTTTGCCAGTGAACTCAGAACCGACATAAGCGTTGGCTTCACCAGCCAAGAAGATGTATTCGGTCTTATTCAGCATCTTACCTTTAAGATAAGCGATTGGTTGGGCTTTGGGATAGATATAGTATTCAAATTCCGCTGGCAGTGCTGCAGAGTATAAGGCAATCTTCTTTTCTGCTTCACCACTTTTTAACGAGACTTTGCCGGGAATTACATATTGTAAAGAGATTTCGGTCTCAACCCTTGGTACTTCAATTTCGGCTTTTTCTTCACCAGCGCGAGTGGTCGAAACAGCGGTTCGAGCTATTACAGGTCGTTCAGCTTCCGCAACTCCCGGCTTAGGAACTATTACTTCTTCTAAGGTCAGAAACCAAGGATATGGTTCTGGTGCCACTCCGCCTTTTGCCGGCTGGGCAGTGGAAAGAATAATCTTCACATTCTCCCAATCTTCACCAGTCTTCTGTGAAATCTTGGCAAAATAACCGATGTTAATTTTACTTTCCGATGGGCTGGCTCTTAATTCATAATAAGGTTTCCACTGAACACTTTGCGGAATTATATAACTCAATTCTAAGGGATAAGTGCCGGCTTCGGTCACAAAAACATCAACAACGACTTCCTTGCGATTTTCAGTTACAGCCCTAACATCCTGTAACTCTTTCTTCAATGCCTGAAGCGTATCGTTCAACTCTTTTTTCTCATCATCAATCTCAACTGAACGTTCTTTAGTCTTTGCCAATTCATCCACCATAAACTTTAAGCCGGCTCGCCAGGATTCGGGTGCGACTTTACCGGTTTGAAGTTCTTTGGCAATCAGTTCTGGGGCACCCAATTTTACCGAATTTAAAAAGTTCTCTTTTGCCTTGAGTACCTCTTTTTCATTATCCAGGTCCCGAATATCCGATTCGACATCTTTAATCTTTTGTTCCAGTTCTTTAACTCTTGGGCTTGGTTTTTCAATATATCCCCGTTTAATCTGAACCTCACCAATCCTTAGACCTTCGGCTTTGATACGAACCGTATTATCATCGAGCATCCCAGACAAATCTTTAAAATTGAGTTGAGTTGAGCCAGTGAGAGTGACCTGTGCTTTGCGAACTATTAATGCCTGGTTCGGATAGATGATAACCGAATCAATCTTTGATTCGACGCTAAAACCGAGGAGGGTAAATAGCAGTAATAACATCATCGCCTCCTTTTAATGCGAATAATCCGAATTACAGCAAATTTTAATCCACCTCGGGCAAATTCGAGAAATTCGCTATAATTCGTACTATTCGTTATCTCATAAATTAGGTCCAAAGTCCTTTTTGAACGCAGCGCAAAGTTTTGCCCCCCAATTGTCAAGCGGAGCCAATTTGCCAATAAAGAAGCGAAGCACTGGCGGTTCTTCAATAAACTTTAGACCTTTGATTAAATCGCGATGCTGGTATAACCATTGGATTCGGTCAATGGCATATTCGATTTGGGAGATTGTATACACCCGGCGGGGAATAGCAATCCGGGTCAACTCTAAATCAGCATAGACTTCAGTGCCGTCTTTTGCCCGTTCCATCGAAATTGTGCCACGCTCCATTGACCGCACGCCCGATGCGATATAAAGAGCAGCGGTCACAGCACCGGCAATATATTCTTCTTTTGGAATATGCGGGGCAAATCTTCGGGCATCAATATGACAGGCTAAGCCACCCGGTGGTGTGACAACCGGTATGCCAATCTCATCCAGCCGATTGACAAAATATTTCACCTGCTCAATTGCACAACCTGCAACTTCTGGGTCAACCATCTCGCGCATTCCAACCGCCATCATTCCAACTTCCCGTTGCGACATACCGCCATAAGTGAAGAAGCCTTCATAAACTGGTAGCCAGTCTTTGATTTTGTCAAAAAGGTCTTTTCGATTTGTCGCAATACAACCACCCCGAACACAAGTATTCTTCCGTCCACTCATATAAAACAAATCTACCAGACTACACATCTCTTTCACAATCTCAGCCACGGTCTTATTCTCATAGCCCTTTTCTCTCTGTCTTATCAGATAGGCATTCTCGCAGATTAAACTGCCATCCAATACGGTTAAGAGTCCATTCTCTTTAGCAATCTTAGTCACTTCTTTAAGATTTGCCATTGAGAACGGCTGACCACCTAAGAGATTAGCCGTTGCTTCCATTCGGACATAGGAAATTTTATCTTTGCCATATTGTTGGATACAGTCTTTAAGTTTTTGCGGGTCCATATTGCCTTTGAACGGGTGGGTGCTTTTGGTATTGAGCGCCTCATCAATATAAATCTCTAAGCAGGTCGCCTTGCCGGTCTCTTCGATATGAACTTTGGTGGTGGTGAAATGATAATTGGTCAGTACCACATCGCCAGGTTTGATGAATACCTTAGCGAGCAGATGTTCGGCTGCCCGACCTTGATGCACATTCATCACATACTCGTAACCCAAGATATCCTTTACCGCCTCGGCAAATTCATAAAAGGTCATACTACCGGCGTAGGCATCGTCAGTGGTGATAAAGCCGGCGAACTGCTTATCACTCATCGCATTCACCCCGCTATCGGTGAGCATATCTAAAAAGATGTCCTTGGTCTTAAGTTGGAAGGTATTGTAGCCGGCTTCTTCGATTGCCTTTAACCTTTGGTCAGCCGGGACAAGGTTAATCTTCTGAACCATTCTTGCCTTATGAGTTTCCACTGGCAACTCTTTACCATTAGCTAATTTAATAATCATTCTGCCTCCTTACTTTTTAAAATCTGCGCTGCATTTATCTAAAAGTAATTAGGTTCATTGTAATTAGTTTTTTTATTAAGTCAAGACCGGCAGGATTCTGGGAAAGCGAATTAAAATCCTAATAGCAGGCGCTTGGTGTAAATTGAAGTGCCCAAGGCCCTCAAAAAAATGACCTATATAATTCCGCGTTCAGGCGGAACGACCCATTTATTCACCAAAGCGCCTGCTCAATTGCTCAATCAATTACCGCACCACGACTAATTTAAGACTTTGGCCGAAATCCTTCCTCTGGATAAATAAGAAATAGATGCCGGAACCGAAGTTCCTCAAATGCTCGGAGTGATCAGTCGCCAGTAAAGATTGTTTCAAGAGCCGACCTGCCGCATTGTAAATTTTAATTGTGGACGGCGCTAGTCCGGAAGAATTCGATACCGCCCTTTCGAAATTCAAAATTCGGAATTCGGATTTGTCTCCACGAGTCGAACTGTTAATTGCACTCTCTTTTTTCGGGGGCACCGCCTCGGTTAAAAAGACATACATCTCGTTAGTGTTGTTTCCCTTCAAGGCGTAAATTTCACCTTCACCACGACCTTTTGTGCCACTGCTCTTTGCAACAAAAACTAAAGCGCCACCGCCTTTCACTTTTTTTCGTGCCAAACCTAAAGGTATGGTATCTTTTTCATACCAACTGTCTTTAGTGATGTTATAGGACCAAAACTCTTGGGTACCACCTTTTAATGCATAGATTGTTATGGAATCATCAATTGTCATTGCGGTACCATCTTTTGCCTTCTTACCTTCGGTCTCTAATATATCGCTGTCGAATGGCATACCGGCACGACCCACCCAGGAGTCACCTTTTATGTCATAATAGAATAATTGATTGGTAGACCCTTGCAAGGCGTAAATGCGTTGGTTTAGACTGTCATAGACGATGCAACTGCCCGGACCGAATCCTTTTGTGCCACCCGGTGCTGGTCTTAAAGTTGTAATCCAATTACCGTTGGCGATGTCGAATTTATAAAATTCGTTCGTCTTATTTCCTTTTAAGCAATAAACATATTTTTTACCATCTTCCTTTACGAAAGCCAACCCGGCGCCACCTTTAACTTTCTTACCGGCCCCAATTGGGACATCGGTTTTCTGTAACCAACTATTAGCTAAGACCGAATATGCCCAAAATTCTAAGGTGTTATTACCCTTCAATGCATAAATTGTATCTCCGCCATCATAACAGAGTGCTGCGCCACTTTTGACCCGTTTTTGTTTGTTCGGTGGCAAGGCATAAGGAATTGATTCCATAAATTGCCAGTTCATTTCTCGGACATTATAAGCTAAGAAGGCACGCGTATTATTTCCTTTGAAAGCAAAAATTAAAGTATCAACAAGTTGATCAACTAAGGTTCTGTAGCCACGGACCAAAGACCCACCGGATTTGACCCGTTTTTTCGGGTTAACACCTGGTGGTAGGGATTCAACTTGGAAAAAGTAGCCGGTATCAGCAACCACAAATTCAAACTCAAGAAGGTCGTTATCAGGATTTGTGTCACCCGGTAATACAATCCAGGCTGCGCCTTCGTATTCATCCGGCGGCGTGGCAATCCAGGGCCGAAATTCTACTGGAACGATTGGAACCGACGCCGGCAAGGATATTATTACCGTGTCGCTGTAATCGGCCTCTTCAATTTCGAGAAAGACGCGGCAAGTTTCAACTGGAACACCACTAAAATTTTGTAGAAAGACCCGGGGTAAAATTTGGCTCATATTGCGAATAATCCCACGGGGTGTTAAAACTTCAACCACTCCGACATCAATTTGTGCCAGAACTGGTTGCCAAAGGATAGTAACTGACAAAATAAACCAGGTAGCGAATAGAATCTGCGGATGAATCTTACGACTATTAGGCAACATCTTCACCTCCTTTCCATCGCTAAAATCCCCTTCTGCTCTAAAATAACTTGGATGCTATCTTAGAAATTATATACTTTAAATATTTTTAGTCAAGGATTTAAAAGAATAGCGCCGAAGCTCAAAATGACCATTAGCCGCTCCGAAAATAATCTTGACTATTAGCCATAATTAATTATCTTATATAAAGGATGGAAATAACCTTAGCTGGTTATAATGTTGATTTGGAGACTCTTAAAGAGTTAGCGCGCGGCAAGAAACGAAAAGTCGTTCTAACGCCAGAGACGATTTCGGCGGCGTATGCCCGAATCAGTCGGAGTTCCCAATCGCCGGCAGAATTAAGAAAAATCGCCCGCAAAGAGGTTGAAAAAGCACGAAAATCAAACCGGAATATTATTTTCGAAATGGGACACCACTCGATTGCTGAGCATGCAGTTTTTAATTTTGATATCGTCGGGATTTCTCGTTTAGCCGTTGAGACTCTGGAAGGCTTCCGACTTAACTCCTATACCGAAAAATCGCAGCGCTATGTTCCATTAGAAAATAATTTTGTTATACCCGAAGAGATTCGTCAATCCGGTTACCTAAACGATTTTATTAATATCATAACAATTCAAAATCGTTACTACCAACAATTACTTACTAAACTGGAAGATTACTTTCTTAAACAATACCCAACGAAAGATTCCCAGCGAGCCAGTGTCTGTAATTATGCCAAAGAAGACGCCCGCTACATCACTGCTTTAGCCACAACCAGCCAGTTAGGAGCAACGATAAATGCTCGGAACTTGGAATTAATGTTACGGCGATTTGCTTCTCACAACTTGAGTGAAATTCGGGAGCTTGGGACAAAACTTTTTGCCCTTACGGAAAAAGTTGCACCCTCCATTGTCATTTTCCACCAAGCCAATGAATATGACCAGAAAACCTATTTAGAACTTGCCCATAAAGTTGAAAAAATCTTAGGAACCGAGAATGGTTTATTTCAGGGCGACGATGTCCAATTGGTCTATTATACTCCAGATGCTGACAACATTCTCATCGCTGCTCTTATCTACCGTACCTCTAACCTGCCGTTTCATAAATGTCTAAAAAAGGCACAAAAGTTAATGCAATATCAGAAAAAAGAAATTTTAAAGACCGTTGCCCGCCATCTAAAATTTTATGATGCGATGCCTCGGGAATTTGAGTATATCAATCTTACTTATGATTTAGTTGTTTCCGCCGCTTGTTTTGCTCAATTAAAGCGTCATCGGATGGCAACAATTATTGCCAAACCTTATGACCCATCATTAGGCATCACAATTCCTAAATCAATTATTGAGATCGGTGAAAAAGATAACTTCAACGAAATTATTAAAAAAACCGAAGATATCTACGACAAGATTTACAAGAAATCACCAATCGCGGCACAATACATTCTCACCAATGCCCATCAAAAACGAGTTTTACTCTCAGTAAATGCTCGCGAACTTTATCACATCTCCCGTCTGCGCGAAGACAAAACCGCTCAATGGGATATTAGGAATAAAACCAAAAAGATGGTCGAGGCGGCAAAACATTTTATGCCTTTAAGTCTAATGTTCATTGGTGGCAAAGATGTTTTCCCCGCGATCTATCAAGAAGTTTTCAGCAAGACCTAATTCCTAAATCACGGTAACGGTTAAAAAACTCAAAAGATTTAAATTGCCGATTGAACCTGTTGACAATTTGCTAAAAATCATTACTATAAACATAACTTTATGACAAGTGTTGGGCGATTAGCTCAGCTTTGGTTAGAGCGCTTCCTTGACATGGAAGAGGCCACCCGTTCAAGTCGGGTATCGCCCACTAAGCGAAAGGGTGTGGCTCGCCAACCGCGAACCCACCCTTTAATTTTTAATGCCGCCACCAGCAATGCTTGAAGTTTTAAATCTGCTTACCGTTCTTCAACAGATTGATAACGAATTGGCTACCCTTGCTTTCAAAAATCAAGAAATACCAAAAAAGATTGAAGGGTTAAAATTAGCTGTTAAATCGGTAAAAGATGAATTAGACAATGAAAAACATCACCTACAAGAACTGAAAAAGAAATACAAACTCGCCGAACTGGAACTAAAATCAATTGAAGAAAAAATTGCCCAGTATTCGGTTCAACTCTACCAAGCCAAAACTAATGAACAATACAAAGCTTTTCTAAAAGAAATTGAAAATCAAAAATTAGCGAAAAATCAAGTGGAAGACCGAATGCTCGAAGACTTAGAACTGACCGAAACGACCGAGAAAAAGATTGCCACTTTAACTAAAGAATTAGCCGAAATTGAAACTGAAACCCAAGCCAAAATTTGGGCTTTGGAAAAAGATGCCCAGAACATTCAGACCGCTATCCAGGCGCGAGAAGATGAAAGAAAAAAAGTTTGTGAAAATTTAGCCAAGGATATTCTTAATGTCTATGAAAGAATCCGAAAGAGTAAGGGAGGTTTAGCCGTGGTTGTCGTTAAAAATGAAAAGTGTAGCGGTTGTCTTAATCCCATTCCACCCCAGGTCATTTTAGAGATACGAAAAAGCGAAAGACTTTATTTTTGTGATTATTGCGGCAGAATTTTGACATACCCAATTCCATAGTCGACCCGAATCGGGTTGACTCCCCGTTTTGGGTGGAATTTGCCACAGAGTTACTCTTTCCAATCCCGATAGGTAGATTTAAGGGAGTTGATACCGTTCAAGAGTTAAATTAGCGGAATGAAGGAAGTAGTAGAAGAAATAATCGTCAACTTCGATGGTGCGGCTCAGGGCAATCCCGGTCCTGCCGGCATTGGTATTATCCTACAGCGAAAAGACGGTTCAGTTGTGAAAACAATTAGCCATTTCCTCGGACCCCGGACCAATAACCAGGCAGAATATGAAGCCTTTTTGACCGCTTTAAAACAAGCTCTAAAATTTGCTAAATATCGAATTGTCTTTCGGACCGATTCGGAACTTTTGTTTCGGCAAATAAAAGGAAGCTATAAAGTAAAAAATAACGAATTAAAGAAATATCACGACCGGGCTATAAAATTACTAAAATTGTTTCCCGATGCAATCTTAGAACTTTTACCCCGCGAACTGAATACCCAAGCCGACCGGTTAGCCAAAAAAGCAATAAAAGATTACTTTAAGGTCGACAGCAAAGATGAAAAATAAGGAACGAGTTAATTTAAAAGTCCGACTGATGCCCCTTGCCACTTTGTTACAAGTTTTTCTGCCGCGTTGGTTTTCGATTTGGTTGGCGAGGATATTGGGTAATATCTATTTTTTTGCTGACAAAGACCGCCGCTGCCGAATTTCTGATAATATGAGACACATTTTAGGGACGAATTCGCCCAATTCCGAGATTAACAATTATACTCGACGCCTTTTTATTAATTACTCAATATGCTTAGCCGATTTATTCCGGGCTCCGTTATTGACAAAAGAAAAATTGTTGAGTATGGTTCAACTTAGTGGCAAAGAATATCTTGACCGAACCTTAGCTAAAGGGAAAGGAGCGATTTTAATTTCGGCGCATATTGGTAACTGGGATTTAGCCGGTATCTTCTTAAGCCGTTTAGGCTACAAATTGACTGCCGTGGTCGAACCAATCCCAAAAGGTGTGACCAATGCAATGAACCGTTATCGAGGTATTGGAGGAATGGAGTTGATCCCTTTGACAAACAAAGACGCCATTGAGCGCGTCTTGAAAGAAAAAAGAACTTTAGTTTTGTTAGCCGACCGGGATTTGACTGGCCGGGGCTTGGAATTTAGTTGTTTTGATGCGAAACGGTCTTATCCTAAAGGTCCAGCCGCCTTTGCCTTAAAATTTAAGGTTCCGATCATTTTTGGTTATTTTGTGCTTAACCCCAAGGGTAGCAAACCTTATTTAGGTGTAATTGAACCCGAATTTGATTTTGCAACAAGCGAAGATTTCCAACAAGATGTTTATAATTTAACGAAGATAATTGTGAAAAGAATTAACCAATTAATTGCTCAATACCCTGACCAGTGGTTTGTTTTTAGAGCCGATTGGCGCTGAGGGTTTTGCAATGAAGCCAAAGAAAATTTTCGTTAAAATAAAATTCGTTCGCGATATCAAAAAATTACCAGAAAAGAAGACCGTTGGTGCGGTTGGGTATGACCTTGTTTCAGCTATTGATGCGGTCATTCCGCCACACAGTTTTCGAGGTATTCCTACCGGCATTGCCTTAGAAATTCCCGAATCAGTTGAGGCGCAAGTTCGTCCCCGCTCGGGTTTGGCGCTTCGTCATGGCATTGGAATTCTTAATGGTCCAGGGACAATTGATTCTGACTATCGAGGCGAGATCATTGTTATCCTTTTCAATTTTAGTAAAAAGAAATTCGAGATTAAAAAAGGTGACCGAATCGCTCAACTTGTCTTCGCCCAGGTGTTAAATGTGGATTTCAAGCAAGTCAAAAAACTTTCTACTACCAAACGTGGAAAAAGAGGTTTCGGTCATACTGGTAAATGAAAATTCTTTTGGTCTCATCTGCCTACTTACCTTATACTTCAGGTGTTTCAATTCATGTTTACAATTTAGCCAAAAATCTCAAAGCGCTGGGACATTCGGTTGCAATCCTCACAACTTCTTATCCGGCGATGAGTCGCGATGAAGACTTTCCAGTCATCCGGATGGGCAGAGCCCTTTTTTTGCCAGCGTTTGGCTCCAAATTCACTTTGCCGGTTGGATTAAACCTCCCCTTACAAGTAAGAAATTTTCTTCGCCGGCATAATTTTGATATTGTGCACAGTCACGGATTTGCGCCTCCGGAGTTAGCTTTCTTTGCTTGCCACTACTCGAATTCAATCAATGTTGTGACCTTTCATACGATTAATGTTCCAAATTTTTTGTCTTCGGTCAAATTCTACCGCAGTCTGTTTAAAAATCATAATCAAAAGATTCATGGCAAAATTGCGGTATCGAAAATCACCAAAGAGAAGATCGAACCGCTTGTTCCGAATCAATTCCAAATTATTCCCAATGGAATTGATACCACTAAATTCAACCCGAATGTAAAACCGTTAACCGAATTCGACCATTCGGGGAGAAAGATTCTTTATGTCGGTAGATTAGAAAAAAGAAAAGGACTATCCATTTTACTTTCCGCCTTGCCTGAAATAAAACGAAAAATCCCAGATGTAATGCTTATTGTCGTTGGCGAGGGCGCCGAAGCGAGTCATTTCCAAAAGTTGGTACAGATTTTAAAAATTGGTGATTCGGTTCGATTTGTCGGTTTTGTGCCCAATGAGGATTTGCCAAGATTTTATGCCAGTTGTGACCTTTACTGTGTTCCAACAGCAATTGCCGAAGCAACTTCAATTGTAATCTTAGAAGCAATGGCAATGGGCAAACCGATAGTCGCCTCCAATTTTCCTGGTTATCAGGAATTATTAGGGGATAACGAAAATGGTTTGCTGTTCAATCCAAAGGATGCAACTGATTTAGCAACAAAAATAATCCAACTATTAACCGATGATGATTTGAGAAAGAGGTTTATCACCAATGGATTAAAGAAAGCGAAAGAATACGATTGGCAAAATATCGCCAAGCGGGTGGAAACTTTTTATATTGAACTTTTGAGAGATTTTCGAACTCGGTCAAGGAGAAGATTTTCATTAAAATGGAACCCACAATCCAAAAATTTGTCTCTCCCAAAAAAAATTTGTCTACTCTATTCCTCGCGGAAAGGTGGTCACCGTTTTCCCGCCGAGGCATTGGCTGAGTATCTCGGAAGGCAGAAAGCAGAAAGCAGAAAGCAGTATGCTGTTCAACTTTTTAATTTGCTTGACTACACTACTATAGGCAAATGGTTAGATTGGTTGGCACGCTTGGGCGACCTTTATTTACCTAAGTTCTGGCGCCACGGTTATCAGCATCTGGAGTCAAGACATTCGTTTTTTTCCAATCTCAGTAGGTTCGTTTTGAAAATTATTTTCCAAAAGGCACTGTTAAGGGTATTAAACTTATTGGGTAATAAAGTTGATTTAATCCTTTCTTTTCAGCCGGAGGTTAACACTTTATTTCCTTTAATCAGAAAAAATTTTGTTCACAAATTCGAAACCGTGATTGTGGACTACTCGGCACATTCGCTTTGGGTCCAAGACTGGATAAATCGCTACTATGTTGGTAATAGTTTTGTTGCCGAAAAGTTAAAACGATTGGGTGTTGCTGAGGCGAAAATTAAAATTTCTGGTATCCCACAAAAGTTAAGTTCTTTGAATGTGCAAAAGGTACCAATTCCTGAGCAGCGAAAATTGCTTGACTTAGACCCTAATTTACCAACCGTCACCGTGATGGGTGGGTTTTTAGGTAAGATGGTTGATTATCCAGCAGTAATCAAATCGGTTTGCCAGACTAATTTCAAATGCCAAATGATAGTCGTTTTTGGCAAAAACAAAAAGGCATTGGCGCAATGTCGGTCATTGATTGAAAAAGCACCGATTCCAATTCGGCCTTATGTCGCCTTACCCGATGTTAGTGGGGTGATGTGGGCGGCTGATATTATAATCACTAAGCCGGGTGCGGTAACAATCTCGGAAGCGCTCACCTTAGGAAAACCGATGTTACTTATTACACCAAGAGCCGGCTCAGCCCAAGAACTGACCTTTGCCCAAAATATCGAAAAAGCCGGCGTGGGTATCCATATTCCAAAAGCCGAATTGGTTGGAAAGCAACTGAAACAATTATTCGAAAACCCTCAAGTGCTTTATGCGATGGCGGAAAAGGCAAAAATTTTGGGCTTACTCAATCACACCGCTACTCAAACTATTGCCGAAAGTATCTTAAGTGAATTTAATAATTATTGAATCGTATTTCGAAAAAGATTGTTCGCTTTGGACGCGGATAGTCTAAATCGGCAATCGAATTACCAAACTGCTCAGCATAACTTTGATTTAACAGATTTTCGATACGAAAGATTAATTCCGTGTTGGAAAATAACTGTTGCCGCACTCGAAGATTAACAATAAAGTTAGATGGTAAAATTTTAGTAGTCATATAAACCTTGGGTAAACTATCATAGGAAGAGTAGTAATTTACCCGATTGCCAGTTTCTCTTAACTCCAGACTGAGATTGGTCGCAAATTTAGTTTCGTAGCCAATTTCTTGGATTGCCGAAAATTCAGGTAGATAGGCGGCACGGCGCTTAGTTCGTTCAAACCTTGTCTCATTAGTCAACCAATCGAAATAAACCATTTCCTGACGAATTTGTTTGGCTTTTAACCAGTTCCCAGTATAATTGAAAGCGAATCCATTAGGGAATTTGATTTTACCGTTAGTGGTGATACCAAAAATTTCGGTTTCATCAATATTGGTCGGTCGCCATAACCCAGCAGTATCCGGCACCCAGGCAATCAAGTTTTTGGTACGGCGGGCAAAGCCAGTTAGAGAAAAAGATGCCGAATTTGGAAATTTTAAATCAATGCCGAATTGCAGGGCATCACCGTGTTCAGGTTTTATCTTGGGATTGCCGGATTTGGGCCAATAGAGGTCATTAAAGGTTGGAGCTCGAAACGCCCTGCCGATATGAGTTCTCAGCCGGACTTGGGAATTCAATGGAAAGAGTACTCCAAAACTTGGGCTTAAGAAATTGCCAAAATCCGAATTCCAATCCAAGCGCAACGAAGGAACGAAAATCATAATCTTACCAAACATAATGTTACCTTCACCAAAGATACCAACTCGATGGGCTTTTGCTTGCCAGGCGGTATCGCGATATTGCCCAGTCATCTCATTATAAAGAAAAGATTCGGCTTGGAAATCATCTTGCCTAAAATCTATCCCGCCATTAATTCTTATTCCGGTCAAACCCTGATAATTAACAATCAAATTCGTTCCGGTATTCTGGGAAATGTAGCGGTCTTGATAAAGCGCGGTATCCAAAGAATAGGCATCTACCCAGCGAAAGCGAGTCCAGTTTTTTGCGAAGAAGGGGGTCAGTTGCAACAAAACATCCGGACGCAACTTTTGTTTCCATTCGCCTCTAACCGAAAAAACGGTGTCGAGGGTTCGATCAAAGATTGATGAAGCGGTCGAATCACCATAAAAAGGAATTAGCGTGTCAGCTGGCTTTGGTCCTGGCAATCCATTCGCTTTGGTTTGAATATCAAAATCGAGTCTGACCTGATTGATAAGACTTTGATAACCTAATTTTAATCCCACGCTTTGCTTTAGACAATCATCATTAGTTCGATAGCCCGTGCTATTTTCCTGATTCGCATTCACCAGTACGCTAAAATGATTATGAGCAAAGCCGGTGCCAAGATAGATTCGGTTTGTATTGTATGTTCCATAAAGCAAAGCGATATCATAATAGGCACCGGATTCGGTGAAATCGAGTGGACTCTGAGTTAAGAAATTAATCACACCGCCTAAGGCGTTGGCTCCATAAAGGCTCGATATCGGTCCATTCACGACCTCAATTTTTTTTAGATTGGCAGTCGGCAAAAGTCCTAAATTCGCAACTCCTAAATTCATTGAATTTAGCGGTCTACCATCCAAAAGCACCAATACCTGTTGACTGGACGAACCGAATAGATTTACCGAACTTGCACCACCAATTATAGAATAAGAACGAACATCAGTGCCGGGTAGAGTATATAACACCGAACCGATGTCACCAAAGTTTTTAAGAATTATGACATCACGGTTAATTAAAGAGGTGTGAAGAGGAACTCGGCTTATCGGTTCTTCAACTCTTGAGGCGGTTACAAAGATTGTATCGACTTCATAGCGCGTTTGCCCAATAAGAATTATAGGCAGTGATAACAAAAAGATGGTTTTGTGGATTGTTTGAGACATAAGAACTCCTTTCCTTACCAGTTGTTCTTATAAAGCAGTGGCAAGGTCTCCTGACTTACGGGTCATCCTACTCTCGCCGCCTTCCCCTTTGTTTTCCAAAGAGTGGCTTTTGGCGATTTCGTCACCGCTTACAGTGGGCAAGACCGTGGTCGCTTCTCACGACCTTCCCTGCCCAGCATTCGGTGCTGGGTCCGCTCGCTGGCGGACTACCACTGCCAAATTCATTCTATAACTTCAAAGAACCGATCGGAAAAATTAAAATAAAACTATAAAAGTATAACAAAAATTTAGCATCTGTCAAGCAAGTCGTTTTCTCATAAAGTTTACCTCGGTGCCGATTTTTAGTTTAAGGGATTGCTAAAAAGCAATTTTCTCAAAACTTGCTTTAATTTAATAAAGGACTTTATTATTCGACCAATTCCCTTAAAGTCAATTTGGCTTGCTTCCTTAACGCTTCAAGCTTTTTCTCCATTTTTTGAGAAAAAACCAACATCACAAAATGTTAGTTAAAACTAACACAAGAATCAAGCCAAAATTTCTTTTAACTGTATGATATTTAGGGTCTTATATATAATTTGTCTTTGGGTGGGGGTATGGTATAGGGGGGGTAGCCTACTGGGCTACCCCCTAAGTCGCTTGGCAGGTTGCCTCCTCAGTTGCTTATGGAGTTGGTTAGGGGGTAGGTTTGTAAGCAAGTTGGTGAGCGGGTTCGTAGGCGACCTTGGAAGCGACTCGGCAGGCTACTTCGGGGGCAACTCGGGTAGCAAGTTTGGGGGCTACCCCGTAGGCTACTTCGGGAGTCGGTTCGGAGGCAGACTGTTAACGCCGAAGTTATGTGCTAAATCTCTCTCAGTACCATACAAAATAAAAAGACGCTCTGAACCGAATTAGTCCAGAGCGCATTCATTTGAATCAGACTTATTTCACAATGATGAATTTTCTATCAGCTTCACTGTATTCTGACTCAAACCGTAAGAAGTATATGCCAGCAGGTACGCCTTTAACCGTAAAGTAACCGTTGTTTGGTTTTTCGGAACAGATGAGTTTGCCTTGGACATTGTATATTCTAAGACCAGAAACATCAGCCGGTGCTTTAAAACTATAACCTGAACTGGTCGAAGAGATAATAGTTTTCGTATCAATCGTACTGGAAAGTATCTCGATTTTAGTCGCTTCTCCACCGCTATTTGGTTGGATAGCATCAGTGTATTTTATTGTTAAGTAGTCAAAGTTTCGGCCACCACCATCGCTTGTGCCAGTTACAATAACATCGCCCCAATCATCAACTACTAAGTCAGCCGCTATATCATCGCCATTTGTAGCGTCATATCTTCGATTCCAAAACTCAGCACCGTTTGCTGATTTATATTTGATTGTTACATAGTCGTAATTATCCTGAGAATTTTGACTCCGTCCAGTAACAGAAATATAACCATATCGGTCTACCGCTATTGCCGATGCTTCATCCTTTCCTAAAGGAATAGAATTATTATTATATGTTTGACGCCATTGGAGAACTCCCGATGAATTATATTTAATTGTCAGATACTCGTAATCTGTTTGGTCTATATCTGATACCCGATCGCTTCTGCCTGTAACATAAACGTTACCCGAGCCATCCACTGCAATCGCTCTTGCTTCATCTCGGTCATTCCCAATTCCGTTGAAGTGTTGTGCCCATTGCAGAACTCCTGAAGAGTTATATTTTACTGTGAGGTAGTCGAAATTAGTAGCACCTCCGCCCCAGGCCATTCCAGCGACATAGGTATTACCTGAACCATCAACCTTCAACGCATAACCAAACTCATTTGCATCATTATTTTCTCTATACCTGCTAACCCACAGCGGGTCTCCATTGGCTGGATTATATTTAATCACTATGCAATCCGAATAATAATTGCTACCTCGACTTTCACCAGCGACATAGACAAACCCCGAATTGTCAATTCCTATAGCATATGCTTTATCGGTGTTATTCCCAGGTCCATTATATCTTTTTTCCCATTGCTGAACTCCAGTTGAGTTATATTTAATCGTCACGATGTCATAGATAGCGTCGCTACCACCCCAACTTTCTCCGGTAACATAGACATTACCCCAGCCGTCAACTGCAATTGCATGTGCTTCGTCATTTCCGTTAGCAGGACCATTATATACTGCATACCACTGGAGAATTCCTTCAGCGTCGTATTTAATCGTTAAATAGTCACTCTGGTCACTGCCAGGTCCGGCATAACTTCTCCCGGTGACATAGACATTACCGGAAGCGTCAACCGCTATCGCATTTGCTTTATCATTATAATCTGAATGAGGCCCCTCGTATCGTCTTTCCCAAAGTTTACCCCCCTTCCTTGAATATTTTATTGTTACAAAGTCGTAATCGTCGCCAAAACCCCGACTCCCTCCGGTGACATAGACATTGCCCCACCTATCAACTGCTACAGCACTAGCGCTATCTTCGTGATGCACAGGACCGTCGTATCTTTGTATCCAAAATACATAGCCTTGAGCAAAGAGATTATTAGAAGAAAGTTGAGTCTCTTAAAAGCTTTCATCTTATCCTCCCTTCTAACATTTTGCAGGATAAAATTATTTTGGCTTTTCCTGCAACTGAAAGCCAAGGGATAAAACTAAATTTACAGATACTTGTCATCCCTCTTGCAAGTGTCTGTTGTCAGAAATAAGTCTTGGCATCCCGAACAAATTTACCAAAAACTCGCTTCTGACCGTTAGCTTCTTTTTTAATCCCTAAAGTTGCCATATTACCTAAGAATAATAATTTCACTGGCTTTGGTCTCATTGTTTGATGTCTTCAAGTAGAGGAGGTAAACACCGGATGGTAATTTTCGACCATAGTTATCAGTGCCATCCCAGATGATGCAGTTGCTGGTGGATAGTGACTGGCGGGTTGTGAAAAAAGATTTTACCAGTTTACCTGAGACATCATAAATTTCAATGTGCGAAACTTTTTGTGTAAAATTTATCACAGTTTGCTTGGAAAATGGATTGGGGTAAATCTTTAGCGCTGTTTGGTTAGTGATTGATGAACGCTGGTTTTCTTCTATCCCTGGACCGGGATAAAGTTTGCCCCAGGTCCGATAAGTACTGTAGGTTTTGCCTTGAACCGTTCCGGTCCAACCCGTGTAGATAATTAGTGCTTGATTTCCTATACCATGTGCGAGAGCAGGAAATCGCTGAAGTCCCAATTGGGTAGACACTGGAAATTCTTCAATGACCGTTCCAGAAGGACTTAATAAGGCGCCATAAATGTCTGAATCATACCAACTACGTCCATCTTCCCAAACCACAAGATAATTAGTCCCATCAAAGGTAATAGCAGGGTCCCTTTGATGATAAGCGCCGGGTGAAATCGGAATTCCATTTGTGTCCAGAACAACTCCAGCTTGATTCACCCTTGCACCATAGATATTAGGCAAACCGCTGCGCCAGTCCATCCAGACCACAAAATAATTGGTTCCATCAAACGCTACAGAGGGTCGCCACTGTGCAGACCATTCGGAAGAAATGACGATTCCATTCGTGTCCAGAACAACTCCAGCTTGACTCACTCTGGCACCATAGATGTCATCCATATTGCAAACATCCTGCCAGACTACAAGATAATTAAACCCATCAAACGCAACAGTTGGGTATTCTTGATCTAATGGCGCATTTGATATCGCAAAACCATCTGTATCGAGGACAACACCGGTTTGATTTACTCTGGCTCCGTAGATGTCAGAATTAACTCCCGAGCGGTAGTCTGTCCAAACCACAAGATAATTAGTTCCATCAAAAGCAACTGAAGGACTCCATTTATTACCGGCAGCCGTTGAAATGGCAATGCCACTTGTATCGAGAACAATTCCGGCTGGACTCACTCGAGCCCCATAAATATCTAATGTATTATTAGCAGTATCAATATTGCGACCATCTGCCCAAACCACAAGATAATTAGTTCCGCCAAAGACAACTGAGGGTTTATATTGACCCTGGTTTGCTGTAGTAATCGGAATACTAATTGCATCAAGAACCAAACCGGCTTGATTCACCCTTGCACCATAGATATCGGCGTAATTGCTACGCCAGTCTTCCCAAACGACAAGATAGTTTGTGCCATCAAAGGCAACTGCATGAAAACGATTCCTATTGGCTTTGTAGGCTGATATGGCAATCCCATTTGTATCAATAACAATACCAGTTGGAGTAACCCGAACACCGTAAATATCATTGAAACCATAACTATCTTCATTTTCGGTTACGATGAGATAATTATCTAAGCCGAATACGACCGCCGGATGTGGTTCTTCAGCAACTGTCGGATTGAAGATATGAATACCAGTTGGGTCAAGGACAACACCGGCTTGAGTCACTCGGGCACCATAGATGTCTGAACCACTGCGATAATCTGTCCATACCACAAGATAATTTGTGCCATTAAAGGTTATTACCGGATATTTTTGATAACCCGGCGCAGTGGAAATGGCAATGCCGTTAGAATCAAGGACTGTGCCACTTTTGCTTAGGCGAGCGCCATAAATATTAAAATCGCCATCACGATAGTCTTGCCAAACCACAAAGTAATTCGAATCGCCAAAACTAACCGAAGGATATGATTGGAAACTCAATGCATTAGAAATGACAATATAATTTGTATCTAAAACCACGCCATATTTATTCACTCGGGTACCATAGATATCGTAGTCGTAATCCCAGACGACCAGGTAATTAGAACCGTCCGAAGCTACCGAAGGCCACCTTACATATGGTCCATTTGCGATGAGAATACCATCTGGGTCAAGAACTTCGCCAGTTGGCGAAACTCGAGCACCGTAGATACGATGACCACCACCACTTCGCGCATCCTCCCAAACTACAAGGGAATTTGTTCCATTAGAAGCGACCGAAGGGGGACACTGAATATCGAATGCAGTAGAAATGGCAATACCATCTGGGTCAAGGACTTCGCCGGTTGGCGAAACTCGAGCCCCATAAATGTCAGACTCAAACCGGCTACGATAATCTTCCCAGACTACTAAATAATTAGTCCCATCAAAAGTAACTGCGGGATTCGATTGATTCAGTCGTGCAATTGAAATAGCGATACCGGCTGTATCCAAGACAATACCGTCTTGATTTACCCTTGCGCCAAAAATTTGCCGTTCGTCTTCACTAAAACCATCTTGCCAAACGACAAAATAGTTAGTTCCATCAAAAGCAACCGCCGGATAAGTTTGGTCGTCATCGGCCGTAATGTAAGTGATATTAGTATCAATTAAAAACTCGCCGGATTCTGAACCCCACTTTTCAGATTTAAGATTCGGGTGATTGCGCCGGCGGTGATTGTTTACCTGTTCGACAATTTCTTTTAAATTGAATGGTGGTTTTATGCCTCGATTTATTTTCTCATTTTCTTTGGCAAAATTCGTTGTCTTAATGAGAAACAATAAAAAAATAAAAAACACTTTGAAATGCCTTATTGAATTACCATTTTCTGGGAAAAACCAAAACATATTCATTACTCCTCAATTAAAAGCCACAACTAAAATATTCTCCTGACCTCATTCCATAACATAATATAAATATTCTTATTAAAATGTCAAGCAAAAATGCAAGTGCCGATTTAACTTAAACAAAACCTATCCTGATGACATATTAGGGTTCATTTATCGTTTATCTTGTAACCAGAAACTTTTTGGTCTCGGTGCCGAGTTGTAAGAAGTAAATTCCAGACTTGATCCCTTTTAGGGAGATTTTTATTTCATTGTCAGTGTGAGCCGAAGGCGTGGCAATCGCTCTTATCAATTTTCCCGAAACATCAAAGATTCTAATTTCTTTCACGGACAACGGCACACGGACACGAATCATGGTCTTCGCCGAATTCAGATAAACGACAAAATCATTGCAAGCCAAGACCGTGGCAACTTTTTATCAATAACTTTTGGCTAAATCGTGAGTTGTTATTACAATCCAAGTGAAATTATTTTGCCATTGATCTTCCAATATTTCTTAAATTTTTTACCACGGTTCCGATATTGGTAAAATGTGTAGTAGCACCAAAAGAAGCCCGAACCAAAACTTAATATTGCTCTTTTATGATTGAATTATAAACCAAGAATACAAAGATGTAAAGACGGACTCTAATATTGAATTTTTTAAAGAAGAAAATGGCAAATAAGCGATTTAGTTATTTTTAAGCGGTTTTGACCTGGTGACCTAAGGCGCCTGCCATTGTGATAGCTCGGAGCGGACAGACTTTAAAGCATTCGCCACAGCCGATACATTTTTCGGTGATGACCCGATGGCGCTTGCCAATTTCACCTTCAATTGCTTTGAACTGACAAACCTTGACGCATTCGCCACAGCCATTGCAGGCAGTGGTAATTATTGCATAAGGTCGAGCTTTGGCTCGGTCAACATAAGATTTGGTCGGACATTTGGCATAACAGATGCCACAATCGGTACATTTATTAAAATCCATTAACGGCAAGTTATCTACCATCTGCAGTGCGTTATAAGGACAAACTTTGACACAGAGGTTACAAGCCGTGCAACCGACACTGCAGACATTTTTAACATCTTTGCCTTTGTCGTGAGAGACACAAGCTAAATAGACCAATTTGCGGCGGGGTAGTAACATTAAAGTATGCTTTGGACATTCCCGGACACAGATGCCACAGCCAGTGCATTTTTTTTCATCAATCACCGGTAGACGGTTTTCGTTCATTCGAATTGCACCAAATGGACAGACCGAGGCGCAGTGTCCTAAACCAACACAACCGAAGACGCAACTTTTATTGCCACCGAATAGGACATAGGCTTGTCGGCAGTCGCCACCGCCATCATAAATGAATCGTTCCTTACATTCATTTTTACCGCCTCGACAAATTAAAACCGCAACCTGTGATTCTTTGAGGGTCACTTCTTTGCCCAAGATTTTTCCAATTTGGCGGGCAACCTCAGGTCCGCCAAAAAGGCAGAAGTTAGGAGCGACTTCACCTTTTGCTACCTTTTCCGCATAAACATCACAACCGGGAAACCCACAAGCGCCACAATTGGCTCCGGGCAAAATCTGGCGGATTGCCTCTTCTTGAGGATTTGGCTTTACCGCTAATTTAGCATAGGCAATTGCCAAAATTAAGCCTAAAATTAAACCCAAGCCACCCAAACTGAGTATTGACTTAATAATGATTAGCCAATCCATATTAAAGCGATAATCCAAACAGACCTACAAAACCTAAGAAGGCTAACGAGACCAAACTTGCCGCAATAAAGGCAATCGGATAACCACGAAGGGAACGGGTTATCGGTGCATAATCTAACCGTTCCCGCAGCGCCGAGAATAAAATGATGACCAAAGCAAACCCCAAACCTGTACCTAAGGCAAAGATAGTTGCCTGGAGTAAGTTGTATCGGTAGTCAATATTGAGAAATGTAACAGCAAGAATTGCACAGTTAGTGGTAATAAGGGGCAAATAGATTCCCATTGCTGAGTATAATGCCCGATAACTCTTTTTAAGAAACATTTCGACAAATTGGACTAAGGTGGCAATGACTAAAATAAAGGCAGCAGTGCGCAAAAATACCAAATTGAGTGGTAAAAGGACAAGATGAAAGACAAACCAGGTGACCCAAGCTGCTAAAAGCATCACAAATAAAACTGCGGCACTCATACCAAAGGCAGTGTTGAGGGAAGTTGAAACACCGAAGAAAGGACAAAGTCCAATATAACGAATTAAAAGAATATTATTAACCAAGAAGGCAGCGAGAAAGATTAGGGCAGGATTTTTCGGCATTATAGTGATTCCTTTTTCATAAACTTATTGACCAATGCCTTTAAGATTCCGATTAGGATAAAAGCACCAGGTGGAAAAATCATTAAAAGCATCGGATATTGCCGAAACCAAGCTGGCGTGACAGCCTTGCCGAAAAAAGTGCCGGCGCCGAAAATTTCTCGAATCGTTCCCATCACAAATAAGACTAAGGTGAAACCCAAAGATTTACCCAAGCCATCGAGGAATGAGTCGAGGACACTATGCTTATAAGCAAAGGCTTCCACTCTACCCAAGACGATGCAGTTGACAACAATTAACGGCACAAAGACCCCCAAAACTCGATACAAGGCCGGCTGGTAGGCCTGCATCGTATAATCAATAATAGTGACAAAAGTTGAGATGATGATAATGAAGATTGGAATCCGCACTGAATTAGGGATGAACCGACGTAACATTGAAGCAACGACATTCGAGCCAATTATGACAAAGGAAGCGGCTGCTGCCATTCCTAAACCATCTCGGACCGTAATCGAAGTAGCAAGGGTGGGACAAAGACCAATCATTAGGATTAGAGTTGGATTTTCTAAGATGATGCCATTGGTTAGATAGCGCCAGCGTGAATGTCTCTCATTCATTGGTCTTCTCTCCACTAAAGTTAATCGTATCGGTTATTAGATATTTCTCATAAAGTTCCAAACCTTCGCGAGTACCATTAACGACAGCACGCGATGAAATAGTAGCCGCGGTTATTGCGTCAATCGTGCCGCCATCTCTTTTCAGCTTAATTTCATCCTTTTTCTTATTGATAAATTGATTGGTAAACCAAGGTTCCCGGACTTTTAAACCAAGTCCGGGTGTCTCTTTCAAACCTTCGGCTGGTGAAGCGATACGCAATCCAGTGATTTTGTTGGTGGTATCAATACCAACTAAAATACCAATCGGACCGCCGTAGCCTCTTGGGTTAACTTGAAAAGCGATGCCGACCCGAGCGCCATTTTCGTTGTAACCAAACCATAAGCGACCGGACACCTTCTCTTCGAATCGTACCGCACTCGGCAAGACCGTAGTTAGAGCACCTTGCACTGCGGCAACTTTTTGCTGTTCAATCTTAATTTTAGTCACGGCATAAATCTGGGCTAAGGCAAATGCCGAAATCAAACAGATTGCTACTAATGAGACAACCATATAGAATTTACTTTCCATAACAGTCAAGCCTCATCGCTTTTTTGGTTCCAAATACCCTTGGTCTCGTATAACGGTCAAGCAAGGGAGTCGTAAGATTCATAAAAAGGATTGAGTAAGATACACCTTCCGGATAACCACCCCAAATGCGAATAATTACCGTTAAGATGCCGCAGCCAATGCCAAAAATCCATTGACCGAGTTTTGTTACCGGTCTTGTCACATAATCGGTTGCCATAAAGAAGGCACCTAAAAAAAGACCACCCGAAAAGATTTGGAACAAAACATTGGTCTTGGTTGGTAAGACCAAGGAAAGCAAAAAGACCGTTCCCAAATAAGCCACTGGAATCGGATAATCAATGACTCTGGTGACGAGAAGAAAGATTGCTCCGATTAATAATAACAATGCCGATGTTTCACCCAGACAGCCACCAACATTGCCGAAAAAGAGATTCTTGATTACTGGTAGGGAATTCAAATTCGCGATTATCTTTTGGGCAAATGCTAACTCTTCAGCAGTTGTTTTGGGGTCTTTAATGATATTAAGCGTGTTCTTAAGTAAGGTTAAAGGAGTTGCTTGAGTCGTAGCATCAAAGCCAGCCAGATAGCCGGAATTGGGTGCCAACCATTTTGCCGTCATAAAATAGGGCCAGGAAATCATTAAAAAGGCTCGCCCCGCTAATGCCGGATTGACGAAATTATAACCCAAACCGCCAAAAAATTGTTTAGCGATGATAATGGCAAAAGCTGAACCAACTACCGGCATCCATAATGGTACCCCGGGTGGTAAATTAAAAGCTAAAAGAATCCCGGTAATTACGGCACTACCATCAGTGATAGTGATCTTCCGACCGAAGAACTTTTGCGCTAATGCTTCCGAACCTACTGCAGTAACAACACTTAATCCCACCAATAATAATGACCTTAAACCAAAGTAATAGATTGAACCGAACAGAGCTGGCATAAGGGCAATAACTACTGCCCACATTATTTTCTTTACGGTTATTCCGGATTTAATATGCGGTGAAGTGGAAACAACGAGTTTTTTCATTGTTTTGCCCAAATTTCGTTTTTGGCGAATTTAAAGGCGTGGACCAATCGAATATTAGCCGGACAGACATAGGCGCAACAACCGCATTCGATACAATCCAAGACATTATAACTTTTTGCTTTATCAAATTTTTTAAGTCGGACAAAACTATTTATTTCACAGGGCATAAGGTTCATTGGGCAAACTTTGATGCAACGACCACATCGGATACAAGCCGACTCATCTTCAATTTTGCTATCAGTAAAGACCAAAATTCCTGAGGTGCCTTTAATTATTGGCAGTTCGTCATCATATTGGGCGAGTCCCATCATCGGGCCACCTAAGATTACCTTGGCAGGTTGGGTAAGATAACCACCACAGAAGTTGATTAAGTCAATGATTGGGGTACCAATTCGCACTTTTAGATTCTTGGGTTCTTTCACTTCACCGCTAACTGTAATAACCTTTTCGACCAAGGGTTTATTGAAATTTACCGCTTCATAAACTGCGTAACAGGTTTGGACATTTTGCACTAAAGTCTTTACATCCATTGGCAAACCACCAGAGGGGACTTCTACTCCCAATACTGCTTTAATCAACTGCTTCTCCGCACCTTGGGGGTATCGGGTTTTGATTGGTAATACGGTGATGGGAATTAAAAAATCAGTAATCGCTTCGCGCATTTTGGCAATTGCATCTGATTTATTATCCTCAATCACAATCACAATTCGTTTGGGATTAATAATTTTGGCGATAAGCTTAGCACCTTCAATTATTTCGGTTGAATATTCTAACATCAGTCGGTGGTCAGCGGTAAGATATGGTTCACATTCACAGCCATTGACAATTAAGGTCTCAATTGGTTTTTCTTTTGGTGGTGATAATTTGATGTGCGTTGGGAAGGCCGCACCACCCAAACCCACGATTCCAGCTTCAGCAATGATATTGATTAAAGTCTGCTGGTCAAAATCTTGAATATTCCTTCGCTTAATTTGTTCATCCCAAATATCTTGGCCATCGGATTCGATAACACAGGTCAAAGTTCGCTCTTTCAGTGCCGGGTGGGGATATTCCTTAATTTCGGTAACTTTGCCTGAGATTGTGGCATGGGTTGGTACTGAAACTCGGCCACCGGCATCGCCAATTTTTGTTCCCACCTTAACTAAATCACCGACCTTCACGATTGGTTTTGATGGGATGCCGGTATGTTGGGAAAACGGAATAAAAACTCGATGCGGAATTGGTGCATTTTCAATCCGCTTGGTTCTGGTAGTTAACTTATTTTCTGGTGGATGAATTCCACCGTGAAAAGAAAACATTCGGCGTCAATTTTAGCAAATTTTGTCAGTTAGTCAAGTCCCCCACCATACGCCTGCGATGGGCTATCAACTTACTTGGTTCGGCATCAAAACGAAGTTATAATGCTTTTTTCCTTCGCTTTTCCGCACCCTTTTCAAATGAAGTGTATAGTACTGGAATAAATATCAAGGTTAAAAAGGTTGCGACAATCATTCCACCAATTACCGCTCTGCCTAAGGGTGACCAGAGTTCGGAACCTTCACCAATCTTTAATGCTAAGGGCAATAAACCAAAGATGGTTGTCAGTGCGGTCATCAGAATTGGTCGCATTCGAATCTTGCCACCATATTTAACCGCTTCTTCTAAACTCATTCCGCGCTTTCGCCTTAGTTGATTGACATAGTCAATATAGACGATGCCATTATTTACGACAATTCCCACTAAAACCAAGACGCCAATACCTGAGATAACCGAAAGCGTTGTTCCGGTAATGAATAAAGCCCAGATTACACCAATTATTGCCAAAGGAATCGTAAACATAATGATAAATGGGTCACGGAATGATTCAAATTGCGCTGCCATAACCATAAAGACTAATAGCATTGCAATAAAGACAGCAAAGGCGATGTCTTTGAAGGATTTTATCATTTCTTCATAGGAACCGGTAACCTTAATTTCAAAGCCCGGCGGTGGAACAATTTTCCCAATCACCCTACTCACCTGACCAGCCAATCTCCCTGATGATTGACCAACTGCGTTAGCCGTGATACTGACAATCCGTTCGGTATTTTTGTGCTGGACTTCTAATGGGCTCGTTCCGGTCTGAATCCGCACCACATTTTTTAACAAGACCGGACCAAACGGACTGTTGATTGTTGAGCCCACAATCTTTGAAATTGCATCCCTCTGATTTTCCGCCAGTCGGATGAGAATATCGTATTCTTTGCCTTTCATTCGGTATTGGGTCGCTACATTACCTTCGATCTGGGTGCGTAAGGCACTGCCGATTTGGTAAGGCGAAAGTCCGTAAAGGGCAGCTTTTTTCCGGTCCACGACCAACTGGATTTCCGGCTCACCTTTTTCCCGATTCGATTTGACATCAACCACACCCGGAATTGTCTCAATCGTCTGCATCACCAATTGGGCGAGCGAATCCGCAATCGCTAAATCGTGACCAATGATGTCAACCTGGATTGGTGCACCGCCACCGAAAAATGAGGTCATTGTTGCTACTTCAGTTCGAGCTGATAAACCTGGAATCTCTGCTGCCTTCTTGCGAATATCGTTTTCAATCTCTTTAAGGGTGTGCTTGGCTTTTTTCTTTAAGATTAAATCAATCTCAGCCGAGTTGGAACGGGCGCCACCAAAGATAGCCGCGAAGTATGAAGCGCCACTGCCAACCTGAACTGAAAGCCCTTCAATATCATCGCCCCATTTTGCTACAATATATTTTTCTAATTCGGCAACTGCCCGGTTGGTTATCTCAAGATTTGACCCGACTGGCATCTCCGCATAAATTGTCGAATGGCGCATCTGTTGAACCGGCATAAATTCACTACCTAAAAAATTAATTATGCCTAAGGTAACAACAAAGAGAAGAACCGTTCCGCTAATAACCAACTTACGATGACGAATTGCCCAGTCAATTGCCTTAGCGTAGAAGTTTTCTAATCCTTGATAAAATCGTTCGGACCAGCGTAAGATTCCGCGTTCACTAACGGCTGGTCGCAGCTTAAGAAAACGGCTGGCAAGCATTGGAATTAAGGTAATGGCAACACCCAAAGATGCTGAAAGGGCAAAAATTATTGCCCAGGACAATTCGCGAAAGAATACTTGAATTAAACCACGCAATAGTAATAAAGGTAAGAATACGGCAATCGTGGTTAAGGTTGAAGCCGTAATTGCCATTGCCACTTCATTTACACCTGAACTGGCAGCAGTTGCTGGTTCTTCCCCGCTCTCCCGATGCCGAAAGATACTCTCAAATACGACAATACCATTATCAACGACCATTCCAACCGCGATTGCCAAACCGGCCATCGAAAGGATATTGATGGTAAAACCAAAGATATACATTAAAAACAAGGCAAAGAAGATTGATATTGGAATCGCAAAGACAACAAATAAAGTTGGGCGAAAACGACGCAAGAAAAGAAAGAGAACAATACTGGCTAAAAGACCACCGAGAACCAAATTGGTTGCCACATTACCGACTGACCGTTTGATTGATTCAGAACTGTCCCAGAAGATTTGTAAATTTACACCCGCGGGCAGGGTTGGTTTGATTTTTTCTATTTCGCTTCTTATTGCATTTGCCACACTGACGGTGTTGGCATCGGGTCGGCGTTGTACCCAAAGAAAGACACAATTTGTGCCATTCATCCGAACTTTTGCCTTTTTCTCTTTAGGCTGCCAAGCGACCGTTGCGACATCACGAACCAGAATTGGTACACCCCCCTTATTACCAATGGTCGTATTTTTAATTCCTTCTAAGTCATCATATTGACCAATCAATCGGACAAGATAGCGCTGTTCTTTAGTCGAAACCGAACCAACTGGAAAATTTAAATTTTGGGCTTTGAGCGCAGCAATAAATTGTTCATTAGTTATACCGGCTTGGGCTAACCGGCGTAAATCAACGGTGATTTGGACCTGCCGTTTTGCTCCACCAGCCACCCCAACTGAAGCAACACCAGCCACCCTTTGCAGACTGGTGCGAATTTCTTCACCAATTTCCCGCAACTCGGTCTCATCAATATTACCGGTAAGAGTAAGATTGACAACCGGCATCATCGAAGGGTCAAATTTTACCACAAAGGGCTTATTAGCATCATCGGGTAAAAAAGCCTGTGCCATATCAATCCGGTCTCGAATATCTGAAGAAGCGGCATCGAGATTGGTTCCCCATTCAAATTGCAGCATAATTACCGAAACCCCTTCAAACGAACGCGATGTGATTTCCCGCAAATTGGGAATTGTCCCAAGTTGACGCTCCATAATCTCAGTCACTTCGGATTCAACTTCTAAGGGTCCTGCCCCGGGATAAATAGTCGCAACCGCCACTACCGGTAAAGTAACATTGGGAAATAAATCTACCCGCATCCGATTAATACTAATCACCCCAAAGACAATCAAACCAATCACAACCATTGCGGTAGCGACTGGACGCCGGATTGCAGTATCCGAGACTCTCATTGTAAACCTGCCTCGACCGGTTTAACCGTTTCGCCCTCTTGAATTCGCTCCTTGCCAACGGTTGCGACCCTTTCACCCTCGGCGAGACCTGAGATTACCTCAATCCATTCATCCCCCACGAGACCGACTTTAATCTCCCGAAAATGGGCAGTGGTGCCATCAATCACAAGAACCTTGGAAAAACCATTGGTGAAGAGTGCAGCTAAAGGCACGGCCAGGACATCCGATTTCTCCTCAAGAGTCAGTCTAATACTGCATGCCATTCCCGGCACCAATTTCTTATTCGGATTAGGAACAGTGACTTCAACGGTTGCCGAACGGGAAGCCGGGTCAAGCACCGGCGAAAATTGGGTAACCCTGCCTTCAAAAATCAGATTGGGATAAGTTGCTACCGAAACTTCGGCTCGGGCACCGAGTCTTAAGAAGGTCAAATCTTGGTCACTGATCGGTGCCTTGATTTTAACCTTATCCGAATAACTGGTCACAATCGCAATTGGGACACCAGGGGCGACCGATTGACCAATTTCAACATAGATTTTACCAACGATACCAGAAATTGGGGCTAACACTGGACCGGGTTTATAATCCATACCTGGGATATCATTCACGACATAGACGATTGCATCGCCTTCATTGACATAAGAACCTTCGGGTTTAGTGATTTCGGTAACCTTACCAGTAATTTTGGCTAAGGCGACTGCCTGGCGGTCACCAAACACAGTTCCTAACAATTCCACAGTTCGGGTTACGGTATTTCTGCGCACCGTTACTACATTCACTGACGGAACCATCTTAGTCCTTTCCCGTGGACCGCGTGGTCCGCAGTTCGAAATCGCGATGATTATCATTAAAAGACAAATAACGAAGGATGAAAGGACGATGGACGATAGATGCGTCTTTCGTCCCTCATCACTCTTCGGTCGGATTCTTAAATGCATCATTACCTCCTATAAAATAAATCAATGAAGAAGGATGAAAGGACGATATGCGTCTTTCGTCCCTCATCGCTCTTCGGTCGGATTTTTAAATGCATCCTAAAATTCACCCAGCGCCTTTTGCAATTTGGCTTGGGCGATTTTGTAATTTGCCAAAGAATTTAAATAAGATACCTTAGCTTGCAAAAGGGCAAGCTGGGTATCCATATATTCCAAATTGGTTATTAAGCCATTCTCGTAACTTGTTTCAGCAAGTTTGAGTGCCTCTTCGGCTAATTTTACATTCGCCTCTTGGGCTTTAATATTTGCCATTTCTTGATTTAAGGTATTGATTATCGCTTGCACTTCTAACCTGATACCATCCTCGAGCATTGCGATACTAAGTTCTGCCTGTCTTTGTCTTGCCTTGGCTTGGTTAATTTTATGCCAATTGGCAAATCCAGTAAAGATTGGCATTGTTAAACCAGCGGTCAGATTCCAATCGGTTCCCCATTTATCTTCAAAGCCGATTGGTCTCTTGTAATCATAATTAAATTGGGCAAAAGCAATCGGAAGGTTACTAACTAAAGCGATTCGGGTTGCTAAATCGGCAATTTGGGCGGTCCTGCGTAATTGAAGAATCTCCGGTCTTTTGGCCAAAGCCGAAGCAAGCGCCTGATTATAATCAATGGTTAAAGGAATAAATTCCAAATCACCGGTTAATAGAATTGGCACTCCTTCCGTTAAGCCCAGCACAATCCGCAAGGAGGTTTTTGCCAGTTTTGCATTATTCTCCATCTGCTGCAATTGCACCGACGCATTGGTCAAACTAACTTTGGCGCGCATCAAATCGAGTTTACGGGCAAGTCCGTTATCATATAACGTTTGAACTTGCTCAACATGGCGTTTTAACTGGTCATAAGATTCTTTCATTAACTCTGCCATCTTTTGTGCCAATAAAGCCCCATAAAACCCTTCAATTGCCTGAATTCTAACTTGCGCCTTGGCTTGCCGATAAGCTTCCTGTTCAATATTAAACGACATTCCCGCGATCCGATAGGCATTGACCAGTCTTCCCCAGGTGAACAGAGTTTGCTGAACCGTACCCCTTAAAATATAGTTATTTGCTGAACCCAGACCAAATGTTGTTTCACCAACAATGGTTGGAATGGGAGCAGTATAACCGATGGTATCCCCAGTCATTCCGATGACCGGGAATGGAATCGCACCGTATTTAGGAAAGTGCAATTGATTAATCGTTCCGGTTCGATAATAGGTGCCGGTGGCGGAGATTTGGGGCAGAAATGAACTGAATGCTGCATTTTTATTTGCCGCCGCTTCTTTCAGTTTTGCCTTAGCTAATTGGATGGCATTATTATTCTTAAGGGCAAGTTCCACTGCTAAATCAACATCCAACCGCAGCGTATCCACTTGTGCATCGGCTAAAGCGATTATGAACAGAACAATAAAAATGGCGATTGAAGTTTTGTTTTTCATAATTATAACTCCTTACGACTATTGGTTCGGTCTAATCCCATAAAAGAAGATTTCTTTTATCTTCTTATGTTGTTCTTTAAGTTTCGGGATATAAACTGAAGCCCAAAAACTCACCCGAATCATATTAAAAAGGACCAAAGCACCCAATTTGGCATCCATCTTCTTTAGTTCTTGGTTCTTAACACCTTCGCGAATGATTTCTGCCAAAGAGTCAATGATTCGTCTCATTTTAGGTTGTATCTTAACTTTTATATCTTTCATTATTTCGGCAGTAAGATTGATATTTTCAATGGAAACCAAAGGAAACATCCCTTTCATATGCGAAAACAGTATTGTCCCTTGCTCAAGTATTCGCTCCAATTTCTTTATGACATTAGACTTTTCTTTTCTAATTTCTTCCAATAATGCAATCGCTTCGCTTAAATATTTATCAAGCAGGGCAATATAGATACTTGCCTTATCACGAAAATAGAGATAGACGGTACCCTTGGCGATACCGGCTTCTTGGGCAATATCATCAATATGGGCTGGAAAGAAGCCTTTCTTCAGAAAGACCTTTTCCGCCGCTTTTAATATCTTTGCTTCCTTTTCGCCTTTCATTAGACTGACCAGTCAGTCATTTTAATTAAAAAATTTAAATTGTCAACAAAAATATTTTAAAACTCACATTTTTGCAAAAACTATTGACCAAGTGGTTTCAGTGATTATAATATTGAAAAACCGCAAAATGTTATACGCAATTGGTCGCTTGAAGAGAAAGTTTATGAGGATAAATGTCATTAGCAAATTACAAAAGAGGTGAAAAGATGCAA